>JAQYWA010000259.1 GCA_030145265.1 Desulfuromonas sp.
GAAGAAGCCGTCAAGCTCGCTGAGCAGGAGCAGGTTCGCTGGCTCCTCTGCGACGGTCCGCCCGGAACCGGCTGCCCGACCATGGCGGCTCTGGCTGGCAGCGACGCCCTGCTGGCGGTGGCCGAGCCAAGCGCGTCGGGGCTGCACGATTTGCGTCGGCTGCTCGATTTGGCCGCCCACTTTGGCATTGCCGCCTATGCCTGCATCAACAAGGCGGATCTGGCCCCGGTCTTTGCCTGGGGTGTCAGCGAAGAATGTAAGCGGCGCAAGGTGCCGCTGCTGGCCGAGATCCCATACGATCCGGAGGTTTCCGACTGTGCCCGGCGCGGCGAGCCGGTGGTCAACCGCGAACATTCGCCTGCAGCTAAGGCTTTGGCCGCGTTGGCCGGGCGCCTGGCGGAAATCATGGAGCCGGACAGGGTGGTAGTGGCCACTCTGTCTAAATGAACAACCCACAGCAAAGGGAGGTTATTATGCCTGGTTTTGACAGAAAAGGGCCCCTTGGCGAGGGGCCGGCCACTGGTGGTGGTTTTGGCTTATGCAACCGTGTTGCACAGCAGTCCGGTCTGGAAAAAAACGACGAATCCCGTCCCGGTCGCGGCTTGGGGCGAGGCCTTAGAGCCGGCCGCACGGCTGGCCATGGGCGCGGCCGAGCCGCTGGGCGAGGGCGGGGGTTGGGCCGGAGACAACAGGCCGACAACGAAGAATAGAGCATAGGTTTCGTTATTCGCTGTTGCTGATAACTCGATGAGGATCCGGACCGCTCATGCTGCACAGCGACTGGGAGGCTGGACACCTTGGGCCGGCGCCGGAGTTTTTTCCGGCGCCGCTGTTTATGTTGAATCCCGAAGTTAACGAAAGTGAGAGCAGATCATGAGTGGAAGTGTTTGCAGCAGTGCTGGCCAGGCGCCTTGCCTGTCCAAGGATAAACTGTCGATCAACCTGGCGCGTATCAAGCACAAAATCGTGGTGCTGTCGGGCAAGGGCGGGGTGGGCAAAAGTACCGTCGCCACCAACCTGGCGGTGGGTCTGTCGCAGGCGGGCTCACAGGTCGGCCTGCTGGATGTCGATGTGCATGGGCCGAGCGTTCCCCGGCTGTTGAAATTGAACGGCGAAGTGCCCCGTTCCGACGAAGCCGGGCTGCTTCCGGTCCCCTGGAGCGACAAGCTCGGCGTTATGTCGGTGGGTTTTCTGGTGCGTGACGACAACGAGGCGGTGATCTGGCGCGGCCCCCGCAAGACCAGCATCATTGATCAGTTCATGCGTGAGGTCACCTGGGGCGAGCTCGACTTTCTGGTGGTGGATTGCCCTCCCGGCACCGGTGACGAGCCTTTGTCGATTCTGCAGCAGTTGCAGCCGGATGTCCATGTCGTGGTCGTTACGACTCCCCAAGAGGTAGCCGTGGCCGACGTCCGGCGGTCGATCAGCTTCTGCCGCACGGTCGGCGCGCCGATCCTCGGCATCGTCGAAAATATGAGCGGTTACGCCTGTCCCCATTGCGGTCAAGTCGAAAACATCTTTTCTGCCGATGGCGGGGTGAATCTGGCTGCGGAGATGGATGTCCCTTTTCTCGGGCGGATTCCCCTCGATCCCCAGCTGGTGAAGTCTGGCGACCAGGGCAACGTCTTTGTCAATGGGACGCAGGACAATCCAACTGTCGAAGCGATTAACAGAATCGTGGCACCAGTGCTGAACTTGAATAGGCAGGATTGAGCGCATTAATAGGTTGGGTCCTGAAAACTGAAAAAGAAATATTCCCCATTACCTGTAGCAGGGATTCCGTTCCCGCAACTGCGGGAACGGGCCCTGATAACGGATGGAGACAACATGGCCCTGAATAGACGGTTATTATCTCCTGCGCGTCAGCGGCACCGCCGACGTTTGGCGCTGCTGGCCGGTCTGGCCGTTGTAGCGCTGGTCTATTTTTTCAATGGCGAGCCGGATTCTGAACTGGTACAGGAGGTTGAAGAAAGTAGCCAGGCTCAGCAGGAACAGTCCCTGCTTCAGCAGTCTGAGTCAATCCGGGAACATTTGGTAAATGGTGTCGTCCAGCCCGGAGAAACCTTCAGCTCGCTGCTCCAAGAATATCTATCCGCTCAGCAGGTCCATTTGCTGGCTGAGCAGAGCCGCGACACGTTTCCACTTTCCAGGCTGCGAGCAGGACAGCCCTACCGCTTCTGCCTGGAGAACGACCGGCTGGTTAGTATCCTTTACGAAATTGACCGGGAGGTGCAGCTGTGCATCCACTGTGCTGAGAATGGTTTTGCTATTGAAAAGCAGCCCATCCCTTACTCAGTGCAGACGGAAGTTGTACGCGGCACCATCAACTACAGTCTTTTCGATGCAGTAGCGGCTGGCGGTGAAGGGCCTGGACTGGCGATTGCCTTGGCCGATATCTTTGCCTGGGACATCGATTTCATCCGGGAACTGCAACCGGGGGATCACTTTTCCGCGCTGGTTGAGAAGCGCTTCCGCGATGGAAGGTTCGCCGGTTATGGGCAGATACTGGCCGCAGAATTCCATAACAAAGGGAAAAACTTTCAGGCAATTCTGTTCAAGGAGAGTGAGCAGACGGCCGGTTACTACACGCCCAGCGGGGAAAGTGTGCGCAAGGCTTTTCTCAAGGTGCCGCTCAATTTCACCCGAATTTCTTCCGGATACACCAAGCGGCGCTTTCACCCGGTGCTGCACATCTGGAAACCGCATCTGGCCATTGACTACGCGGCCCCGGTGGGAACCCCCATTCGGACTGTGGGCGACGGCACCATTATCAAAAAATCGTATGACCGGGCCAATGGCAACCTGCTGCGTATCCGTCATGCCAACGGATATGAAACTACTTACATTCACATGAGCAAATATGGTAAAGGAATGCAGGTCGGGCGGCAGGTTTCGCAGGGTGAAGTCATCGGCTATGTTGGCAGCACCGGCCTCGCTACCGGACCGCACCTCGATTTTCGGATGTTCAAAAATGGCCAAGCGATCAATCCCGCAAAAATTCAATCGATCGCCTCAGCGCCGGTTTCCAAAGGAAGCCTGGCGGCATTTGAGGCCGAGGCTGTCCGACTTCTGGCCGAGTTGAACGGTACGGCCCTCCAGCTGGCTAAGGTGGAAAACGAAAAGAAACCATTGCCGCAATAATTTAGGAGGTTGTCGGACTTAGCGGACCGAAACGAAAAATTGGATGTTCGAGACCAGATTTTCGAGACTTTGAGAGCGAATAGCAGGGCTATTTGTCGAAAATTATCGGGAATATGGGCCGATTAGCCGATTTTGCAGTCGGTTCATGGTAAGCCCGACAGTCTCCTCGGCGCCAGAATCAACGTTCAAGGAGCATTGCATGTACACAGCCAAAGTGATGGACCATTTCGAAAACCCCCGCAACGTGGGAATCATCGAGGATGCCAACGTAGTTGTGCAGGTCGGTGATCCCGGCTGCGGCGACGGCCTGCTGATCTTTCTTAAAATCGAGGACGATACGATTCTTGATATGAAGTACAAGATCTACGGCTGCGGCGCGGCCATCGCCACTTCGTCGATCGCCAGTGAAATGGCCATCGGGAAAACCCTTGA
>JAQYWA010000260.1 GCA_030145265.1 Desulfuromonas sp.
TTTCTCGGGCTCTTTTTCTTCAAGGGCAAAGAGGAAGTGCGGTTGTTCACCCTTGAGTATCTCCAGGGGTATTTTACCGACCCGCAGAAATTCAGCCGGCTGCGGAAGCTTATCTTTTTTGCCGTATTCCTGACCTGCATCAATTTGGTTATTTTTTCGATGCTCGGCTACCGGGCCTATCACTACATGGAATCGGTCGGGTTCTGCGGCGAATTCTGTCACACGGTCATGAACCCGGAACGAACCGCTTACCTCAACTCTCCCCATTCGCGGGTATCTTGCGTGGAATGCCATATCGGTTCCGGCGCCGACTGGTTCGTCAAGTCGAAGATCTCCGGTGCCCGCCAGCTCTTCGCGGTCGCCCTTAATACCTATCCCCGACCGATCGAAACCCCGGTACACGGTTTGCGCCCGGCCCGGGATACCTGCGAGGAGTGTCACCGCCCGGAAATGTTCCATGGCGACAAGCTGGTGATCAAAGAAAAATTTCTTGAAGATGAAAACAATACCGCCGTCAAGACTATCCTGCTGATGAAAATCGGCTCGGCGGGTGATCGTGCCACCAGCTCGCACGGAATTCACTGGCATGTGGCGCCGGAAAACAAGATCTATTACAAGGCTTCAGCGCATGATCGTATGACCATCCCCGAAGTGACCCTGGCCAGCCGGGACGGCAGCACGCTGGTCTACCGTTCCGGCGATGCCGACGAACTCGGCAAGGATGCTGAACTCCGCGAGATGGACTGCATCGACTGCCATAACCGTCCGACCCATATCTACCTCCCGCCGGATGTGGCTGTGGATAACAAAATCATAAACGGCGACATCGACAGCCGTATTCCGTTTATCAAGAAAAAGGCGATGGAAGTTGTCCGCAAGGAGTATGCATCGCAGGAGGAGGCTCGGGCGACTATCGCGGCTGAACTCAACGATTACTACGCCAAGAACTTTTCCAGCGTGGCCGAAGAAAAAGCCGCTCAGCTGAAGAGGTCGATTGCCGGAATCCAGGCGGCTTACGCGGAGAACGTCTTTCCCGAGATGAATATCAAGTGGGGTACCTACACTAACCACCTGGGCCATAACGATGACGTCGGCTGTTTCCGCTGTCACGATGAAGAGCATGAGACGGAGACCGGTGAAGTCATCTCCATGGATTGCGACACCTGTCATACCATTCTGGCCGAAGAGGAAGCCGACCCGGAAATTCTCAAAACCCTCACCGGGATGTGATTCACACCCAGCTATTCGGCAGCAATAAATAAAAGCCCCATCAACTGTTCGGGGTGATGGGGCTTTTTCCGTTTGTGGCCAGCGTCTTGCTTTTTCTGCTGACTTGTTCGCCCTGCGGGGCAGAGCGATGAATCCCCCCTCGGGGGGCTATGGATGCTATGTCTTTATGTGTCCTCTAATTTGTTTAATCCTCCTTTCCTTTATTTCATTGTACCCCTAGATTTACGGAATGCAAACGCGGAAGAAAAGAATCTACGGATTATGGATTAAAAACGGATGACAGAGGACGCCCAGGTGAGTCCAGCGCCGAAAGTGACCATGCCGACCAGGTCCCCCGGAGCGATCTTTCCGGCCCGGCGGGCCTCGTCGATGGCGATGGGAATCGAGGCCGATGAGGTGTTGCCGAGGCGATCAACGTTGACGTAGACTTTTTCGGCAGGGACGTGGAAACGCTTTGCTACGGCTTCGATAATGCGCAGATTGGCCTGGTGCGGAATGAGCAGGTTGAGTTGTTCCGGCGCAATGCCGGCCTCCTGAAGAACCTGTTGCATGGCATTGGTCATGGCGGTCACGGCGTGGCGGAAGACTTCCTTGCCGGCCATGTTGATGGTATGAAGTTTGGCTGCAGCGTTTTCAGGTGTTGGCGGGTTGACGCTTCCGCATCCTGGGTTAAAGAGGAGATTGGCGCAGGAGCCGTCACTGCCGAGGCAGGAATGAATAATGCCGCGATTGTCGACCGAAGGGCCGAGTACTACAGCGCCGGCACCATCGCCGAACAGGACACAGGTGTCGCGGTCCTGCCAGTTGACCATGGAGGTGAGGATTTCCGCGCCGATTACCAGGATCCGTCGATAACCGGCAGCAGCCATCATGGCCGAGGCGACTTGCAGGCTGTACAGAAAGCCGGAACAGGCCGCCGAGAGATCGAAAGCCACCGCGTTTTTGGCGCCGATTTTGTCCTGGATAATGCATGCCGTGGCCGGAAACTTCATGTCGCCGGTCACCGACCCGAGGATGATCAGGTCAATTTCCTCGGCAGCAACCCCCGCGTTGTCGAGCGCTTCACGGGCTGCAGCGGAGGCGAGATCGGAAAGTGGGGTTCCAGGCTCGACGATTCTCCGCTCCCTGATGCCGGTGCGTGCCATGATCCAGCGATCAGTGGTGTCGACGATTTGTTCCAGGTCGGCATTGGTGAGAACCTTTTCAGGAACGCTCCGGCCCGTTCCGTAGATCATGGCATGGGGTGTTTTGTGCATTTCATTCCTCCCGGAAATTAAAAGAGAGAAAAAGATAGCACTTTTAACCTGACAGCTCAAGAGCTTGGAATGTCAAATGTCTAAAATCTCGATAAGACCGGGTCAGCTATCTGTTTCCGGTGGGGTATCGTCGGCATCGGCGAGACGTTTCAGTATCTGGGCATCCTTCAGCTTCAGGTGCAGGTCGCGCTGAGGAAAGGGTATTTCGATATTTTCTTCGCAAAAGCGCTGCTCGATGAACTGCAGAATGTTGCTGCGGATCACCAGGAGTCGGTCTGCGTTGGCAATCCAGACCCGAAGTTCGAAATTCAATGAGCTGTCGCCGAATGCGGTGAATATTGGCGAAGGTTCGGGCGTCTCTAAGACATCCTTACTGGCCTGGGCCGCCTCGCGAAGCAGGGACAGAACCTTGGCGACGTTGCTGCCGTAGGCGACGCCGACAGGAATAACCACCCTGACCATGCTTGAACTCAGGGTCCAGTTGGTCACTTTCTGCGAGATCAATTCCGAGTTCGGAACGATGATTTCCGATTTGTTGAGGGTTTCGACGACCGTTGAGCGCAGGCCGATTTTGCGGACGGTACTCCATTGCTCATCGATGACCACCACGTCGCCGACCCTAACCGGGCGCTCGAACAGCAGGATTATGCCGCTGACGAAGTTGTTGACAATGTTCTGCAGACCGAAACCAATACCGATACCGAAGGCCCCGGCTAATACGGCGAAGTTTTTCAGTTCGAATCCGGCCATGCTCATGGCGAAGAGGAAACCGATGAAAACGATGGAATAATGAAGGAGTTTCTTGATTGCGTCGCGAACCCCTCGGTCGAAATCCCGGTGCGGGAAAACCTGGGCTTCCAGAATTGCCCGCAGAAACCAGGAAAATGAAATGGCCAGATAGAGGACCAGTAACACCAGCATGACCATGTAGAGGGAAATTTCAGTTTCCCCGAAAATCATGCTTTTATCCATCAATGCGGTCCAGGCCTGTCCGGCCGAGTTGTAGATCCCCCAGACGACCAGCAGGTAGAGGAGCGAATAGCTGAGGATGAAAATCTGCAGCAGATTTGATAGGCGGATGGTCAAT
>JAQYWA010000261.1 GCA_030145265.1 Desulfuromonas sp.
CAGCCATCAGGAACGAGGCGACGACGAAAACCCCCATGTAGAGGGCGAAAAAGCCGAGAATCGACTGCATGACGTCACGGTCGACCGGGGTGTCGCCGAGCTTTACCATGCGTACCGCCTTGGGATGGATGAGCTTGAACAGCTGGACCTGGGCGTGCTTGAACAGGAGCATGATGCGGGCGACCTTCATGCCGCCGCCAGTGGAGCCGGCGCAGCCACCGATGAACATGAGAAAGACCAGCAGGTACTGAGACATGACTGGCCAGAGTTCGAAGTCAGCGGTGCCGAAGCCCGTGGTGGTCAGGATCGAAGTTGCCTGAAAGGCGCTGTAGCGCAGGTTATCAGTCAACGAAGTGTAGACGGTGCCCTGGTTGAGAAAGACCAGCAGGGCGGTGCCGCCGAGAGTTATGCCCAGAAAAAAAAGAAACTCCTCGTTGCGGAAATATCCACGTACCCGGCCGCGCAGGGCGTGGTAGTGGAGCGAGAAATTGACGCCGGCCAGAAACATGAACAGGGTGATGACCCAGTCGATGTAGGCGCTGTCATAGGCCGCTATCGATGCGTTGCGGGTCGAGAACCCGCCGGTGGCCAGGGTGGCGAAGGCGTGGCAGAGGGCCTCGAAGAAGTTCATGTCGCCCAACATCAGCAGCAGCACTTCGGCCATGGTGAGAAGTACGTAAACTCCCCACAGCAGTTTGGCGGTATCCTGAATGCGGGGTTTGAGCCGGTCGGCGGTGGGGCCGGGGACCTCGGCCTTGAACAGCTGCATGCCGCCGACTCCAAGCATCGGCAGGATGGCCAGTGACAGCACTATAATCCCCATTCCTCCGAGCCAGTGAGTCAGGGCTCGCCAGAGCAGGATGCTTTCCGGCAGGCCTTCAATCGTGGTCAGGATCGTTGACCCGGTGGTGGTGAAGCCGCTCATGGTTTCGAAGACGGCGTCGAGAAACGAGGGGATCGATCCGCTCAGAATGAAGGGGAGAGAGCCGAAAATCGCGTAGAAGAGCCAGCCGAAAGTGACCACGGCGAATCCCTCGCGAACGGATAGTTCCATGTTGCCGCGGCAGCCCTTGAAGAGCACGATGCCGGTGATCAGCGCGATGGATGCCGAAGCGATAAATGAAGCGGCGGCACCGTCGTTAAAGTACAGTGAAAACGGAACCGGCACCAGCAGGGCCGCGGCCAGAAAGAGGAGCAGGGCGCCCTGGATTCTCAAGGTGACGAGAATGTTCATCTATTCGAAAAACCTCTCGGTTTTGGCCAGAGCCCCGGGTAGGGCAAAGACCACCACTCGGTCGCCGGCCTGCAGTCGGCATTCGCCGGTGGGGATCTGGTAGGCGTCTCCGTGCACAACCGCGCCGATAATTGCTCCTGCAGGAAAATGCAGTTTGCGCAGGGGGGTGTCGATGATTTCGCTGTCGGCCTTGACCTCGATTTCCATGACCTCGGCGTTGCTCCCCTCGATTGCCGCCAGCGAGATAACCCCGCCTCGGCGAACGTACTTAAGGATGGTCCCCGCTGCCGCCTGCCGCGGTGACACGCAGGCATCGATGCCGAGCGTGGGGGCGAGGTTCAGCAGTTCCGGCTTGTTGACCAGGGTCAGGGTGCGGCGGGCCCCGTGTTGCTTGGCCAGGAGCGAACAGAGGATGTTGGTTTCGTCATTTTCGGTTACAGCGATGAACATGTCGGCACCGTCCACGCCTTCGTCAAGGAGGGTGCGGATGTCGGTGCCGTCGGTGTTGATGATCAGGGCGTGCTTCAGTTTGCCGCAGAGAAATTCACAGCGTTTTTCGTTCTTGTCAATCAGGCGCACGTTGAAGCCCATCTGCTCCAGTTCTCTGGCGATGTGCAGGCCGATAGTGCCGCCGCCGAGGATGAAAACCCGCGGCGCATGCTTCTTTTTCACTTCGTTCTGTTGCAGCATGTATTGGATGGACGGCAAATCTTTTTTGTGTGCGATGATGAAGATGCTGTCGCCGGCCATGATGGTATCGTCGCCGCGGGGGATGATGGTCTGTCCGGAACGGCTGATGGCGGTGACCACAAAACGGTAGATGCCGCGGATTTCCCCCAGTTCTTTCAGGGTCAAATCGCACAGAGGGCTCTCTTCGCTGATGCGGTAGCCCAGAAACTGGATCTGTCCCTCGACAAATTCAGCAACGTCGAAGGCCCCGGTGCGGCAGGCGATTTTGACTATTTCCTCGGCGACGGCGTCGTCGGGGTTGATGAGCAGGTCAATGCCGAGCTTTTCTTTGGAAAGGACAGCGCTTTGGCCGGTATATTCGATGCTTTTGACTCGGGCTACCCGGGTCGGCACCTGGTATTCGCGGGCCAGCAGGCAGGCCAGGATGTTGACTTCGTCGCTGTCGGTGACGGCGATGAAGATGTTTGCATCCTTAATGCCGGCCTGCTCCAAAACCTCGGCGCTGGCGCCGTTGCCGAGAATGCCGAGTACGTTGAGCCGGTCCGAGGCCCGGTTCAGGTGTTCTTCGCGGCTGTCGATGAGGGTCACTTCGTGCCCCTCAAGAGAAAGGCGCTCGCACAGGAAATAACCCACCTGACCAACGCCTACGATCAGTATTTTCATAGTGGTGTACTGCTTCCGGGGGATGCGCCCCATATTCAAGGATTGGAAAACGGGTAATAAATCGCACAAATTGAGAAAATGTGCAAGTCGGCCGTGCAAAGTGCCGTGGACGGCGGTTGTTCGCGGCCTGCGGTTCGGTTACAATGGCCCATCAAAGAGCAAAGGAGATAGTGATTGGATTTTTTTCTCGACGTAAGTGAAGAGGATGAGCGCAGGGAGCGCAACAAGGCCCGTGAACTGCGCCAGAGTCAGTGGTGGAAAAACCGCATTGGCACCGGGCTCTGTTACTATTGCGGAACCCGGGTCGCGCCTCGCGAACTGACCCTCGATCATCTGGTCCCGGTGTCGCGGGGGGGCAAAAGCACCCGGGGCAACTGCGTGGCGGCCTGCAAGGCATGCAACAACAAAAAGAAAAACCTGCTGCCGATGGAATGGGAAGAGTACCTGGTTGGCCTTGGCGGAAAAACCGATTCGGAGTGATGCCGGCGCCGCTCAGCCGATACTGATCCGGTTGCGGCCGACGGCCTTGCTCTGGTACATGAGCTGGTCGGCCCGCTTGATCAGCGCATTGATGTCGTCGCCCGGCTCCGCCACCGAGGCGCCGATCGAAATGGTGATCTGCTGGCGACTTGATCCCAGGTCGATCTGGGTATGCTCCACCATTTTGCGGCAACGTTCGCCGATGGCCAGCAGACCCTGCCGATCGACGTTGCGGATCACCCCGACAAATTCTTCCCCCCCCCAGCGGCCGTAGAGGTCGTACGAGCGCGCCGTCGAGGTCAGGGTTCGGGAAATGGTCTGCAGGGCCAGGTCGCCCGCTTCGTGGCCGAAGGTGTCGTTGAATTGTTTGAAGTGATCGACGTCGAAGAACAGCACCCCAAAGCGCAACCCGCAGCGGATTGACTCACTCAAGCGTGACTTGATTTCCGATTCGAGGTAGCGGCGGTTGGCCAACTGGGTCAGGC
>JAQYWA010000262.1 GCA_030145265.1 Desulfuromonas sp.
GCCCGGGGTGGCGGACAGCCCCCGCCCCGACTAAAAAAAATTTACAACCCGCCCCGACGGGCGATCCAGGGGGACATAGTTGGCGGTGTCAGAATGTTGCGGTCAATAAGACGCTAGGTGTTGGCTCAGGAATCGTGACACTTGAGAAATAATCCGAAGGTTTTCATCACCTGCGTATATGTCAAGCCGCGGCCATCTCCTCTCGGTTCGAAGACCTCCGAATTCGCCACATTTCCCATTCGAATAAGTTCTGTGGACCTTCATGGCCGGGAAAAAGATCCCATTTTTTCCAGCCCGTAGCATGCAAGGAGACATCAAGGGTGGCCGCCTCGGGTGTTCGATAGGAGGCTAGGAATGTTTTATTTATGTGCAACTCGAATTGCCCGCTCCCAACAGGGCAGATTGTGAAAGATCCAACAGGAGAATTGTAGCGATAAATCATGCCTCTTGCCCTTTCTGGTAAAAATGTGACCGAGAGCAAACCCTAACAAAAAAAAGGAGGACGTCAAATGCACAGGGAGAGGAAAGTGAATTTTAGCTTTTGGCCAGGTCGTCAGGGGGCCCCCCCTGATGATATTTTCAATAGAGTTTTTTTCTGCGTCACTGTGTCACAATGATTGTCTCATACTGTTTAGACCAGGACTTTTGAGCGAAAACCACCCTTTCTTGCGGCTTGCCACCCCTGCAAAGCAAGAATGGCCCCCTAGCATTTTGGGTGGGCCATTTCCATGTCTGGTGGATGGTGAGATGTGAGCCAGCGGGGCCATCTTGACAATTTGAGGCTCGAAAGCCGAATGCTTAAAGTAGCGGCCTACGGCGCTTGAGACATCCCCTTCCCGCCCCTAACTGGAACAAAAGCAACCTATCATCTTGCATATGAGACCTCTCAAATAGATATTTTGGACGTAAATGCCGCCACAGATTGAAACTATCGAGCCGGAAGTTACTATTCAGGATATGGAAACGATAACTTGAAAAGAGTCTGAGGATATTTCGGATCCTTTTCACGGCGGCCACCAATTGGGGAAGGGGCTTTCAGAAATCACCCTTTTCTTTCAGCAAGGAGAAACCCATGATCCCCAGTGACATAAAAGACATCTCTCTCGCCGACCAGGGGCAGGCGCGCATTGAATGGGCTTTTATCGAGATGCCGGTAATGCGCATCCTCCTCGAGCGTTTTAGCCGGGAAAAACCCCTGAAGGGAGTCCGCATGAGCGGCTGTCTGCATATCACCACCGAAACGGCCAACCTGGCCCGGGTCTTGACCGCCGGCGGCGCCGATCTCGTTCTTTGCGCCAGCAATCCGCTCAGCACTCAAGATGATGTGGCTGCAGCCCTGGTGGCACACTATCGGATCCCCACCTTCGCCGTCAAAGGGGAGAGCACTGACGTCTATTACCGGCACCTCAATGCCGCACTGGACCATCGCCCACAGCTGACCATGGATGACGGTGCCGATCTCATCAGTGAAATGCACAAGCATCGCCCGGCACTGGTGGCCGACCTGCTGGGCGGCACCGAGGAGACGACCACGGGGGTCATCCGCCTGCGCGCCATGGCCCGTGACGGTGCGCTGAAGGTCCCCATCATCGCCGTAAACGACGCCCTGACCAAGCATCTGTTTGACAACCGCTATGGCACCGGGCAAAGCACTCTCGACGGGTTGATAAGGGCCACAAATATCCTGTTGGCCGGCAAGATTTTTACCGTGGCGGGGTATGGCTGGTGTGGCCGCGGTATTGCTCTGCGTGCCAAAGGGCATGGCGCCAATGTGATCGTAACCGAAGTCGACCCGCTTCGGGCCCTGGAAGCGATGATGGAGGGCTACCGGGTCATGCCCCTCGAGGAAGCCGCTGCCATCTCCGATTTTATTGTCACGGTTACCGGGGACAAGAATGTCGTTGACCAGAGGCATTTCGGAGTCATGAAAGACGGTTGCATCCTGGCGAATTCGGGTCATTTCAACGTCGAGATCAACATCCCCGCTTTGGAGAAAATGGCCACCGGCAAGAAACGGCCCCGTCCCTATGTGGAGGAATACAGCCTGCCGGATGGGCGCTCCATTCGTCTTCTGGCCGAAGGCCGTTTGGTCAATCTGGCTGCGGCCGAAGGGCATCCTTCGGCGGTCATGGATATGAGCTTTGCCAACCAAGCCCTGTGTGCCGTGTACCTGCGCAATCAGAAGAAAAAGCGGGAAAACAGGGTCTATCCGGTGCCGAAAGATATTGATCAGGAGATTGCGCGAACCAAACTTCAGGCAATGGGGGTCCGTATTGATAACCTTACGGAAGAGCAGGAACGCTATCTAACCTCATGGCAGGAGGGGACTTGAGGAGTCGACCCGGCTCAAAAAGTCAAAGATGATGGTCTCGCAAAAAGTCTTAAGATGGCTAAGCAAAAATTTCGCCATACAAGGCTTAGTGGTTTTTCAGGGGTGAAGGCATACATCCGGTATGTCGAAGTCCTGAAAAACCGCTGTAACGCAGGAAGGCGGACTTTTTGCGACGCCATCAAAGATGGAATCTTTTTCCATGGTATTGGCTGTTGATCAGAAAGGAACGCCGAAAATGAAAGAGGCGATGCTCTACGAAAAGCTCCAGGACCGCACGGTCCGGTGTCATTTGTGTGCCCACCGGTGTACGATTTCAGATGGTCGGAAAGGGCTCTGCCAGGTGCGGGAGAACCGTGATGGAATCCTCTGCACCCTGGTCTACGGTCGCACCATCAGCCAGCATGTAGACCCGGTGGAAAAGAAGCCGATGTTCCATTTTCACCCCGGCACCGGCTCCTATTCCATTGCACCTCCCGGTTGCAACTTCCGCTGCCAGTGGTGCCAGAATTGGGAAATCTCCCAGATGCCCCGCGAACGGCATCTGATCTCAGGCTCTTCGACGCCCCCCGAACAGATTGTCGCCGCCGCCCGGCGCACCGGGTGCCGGACCATCGCCTATACCTATACCGAACCCACCATTTTTTTCGAATACGCTTACGACATAGCACAGCTTGCCCGCGCTGCCGACCTGGCCAACATCTATGTGACGAACGGCTACATGACCGGCGAGATGCTGGATACCTTCCACCCTTATCTCGATGCTGCCAACGTCGATTTGAAAGCCTTTCGCGACGAGACCTACCGGAAATATGCGGGTGCCCGGCTCCAGCCGGTGCTGGACAGCCTCAAAAAAATGAAAGCCCTCGGCATCTGGGTGGAAGTAACCACCTTGGTTGTTCCTGGTATCAATGACGACCCTGCGGAGCTCAGGGACGCGGCAAACTTCATTGCCAATGAACTGGGTATCGACACCCCTTGGCATATCAGCCGCTTTTTCCCTGCCTACAAGATGACGGATGTGGCACCCACGCCGCTGGCATCGCTGCACCAGGCCCGGGAAATCGGACGAAAGGCCGGGCTTCGTTACATATATCTGGGCAATGTGGCCGGTGAGGCCAACACCACCTGCCACCACTGCAGTCGCCTGCTTATTCGTCGGCTGGGGTTTGATGTCGTCGAGAACAATATCGGCCCGAAAGGATTGTGCCCTGATTGCGGG
>JAQYWA010000263.1 GCA_030145265.1 Desulfuromonas sp.
CCGGTGTCGTTGCGGGCGAAATGGGTGAGGTCCTGCGTCTGATGCGGCCCCTGATAACCACTGCCGACTGCATCAAATGCCATGCCCGCCAGGGCTATGAGTTCGGCAGCCTGCGCGGCGGTCTCAGTGTCTCGGTGG
The DNA here is from genome assembly GCA_030145265.1 of Desulfuromonas sp. Lineage (GTDB taxonomy): Bacteria > Desulfobacterota > Desulfuromonadia > Desulfuromonadales > Trichloromonadaceae > Trichloromonas. Next base: position 139 of record JAQYWA010000263.1, read on the forward strand.
CCATCGATCCCCTGTGGGAGATCCGCCGGCCGAACATGTGGCTGGCGATGCTGGGGACAATCTTGCTCTGGCTGCTCGGCCTTGCGATCATCGTCGGGGGAGGCTGGCGCCTGATTGTCCTGGCGCGACAGCAGCGAGACGTCGATGACTGGGTGCGGTTTCTCGACCAGTACGATCGGTTGACGGGGTTGCCCAACAAGCGGACCATTCTTGCCATGCTCGAACTCGAGGTTGCCCGGGCTCGGCAGAAGGGGACCCCCTTCTGCCTGATCCTGGTTGACATCGATGGTTTTCGAAAAATCAATAACGCCCTGGGGCATGGCCATGGGGACAAGCTGTTGCAGCAGGTCGGTGATCGCCTTTCCGCCGCGGTGAGAGGCCGGGGGACTGTCGGCCATTTTGGCGCGGGGGCCTTTCCCGTCATGCTTCCCCATGCCGGCGGCTCGGCCGATGCCGGCCACGTGGTTAACGATCTGCTGGAACGCTTCAAAGAGCCCTTCAGCATTGGCACCCAAGAGGTGTTTGTGACGGTCTGCTGCGGCATCAGTCTCTTTCCGAACGATGGTGAAGACGCTGGCCAGTTGCTGCAGAATTCCGCCGGGGCGCTGCATTCGGCCAAGGCCAAAGGGAAGGGGAGCTTCAGCTTTTACGCGCCGGCCATGAACGCCGAGGCGATCGAGCAGGTGCAGCTCGAAAGCGAACTGCGCCGGGCTCTGGAGTCCGACGAGCTGGTGCTGCATTACCAGCCCCAGGTCGATGCCGGCAGCGGCAAGGTGATCGCTGCCGAAGCCCTGGTGCGTTGGCAGCATCCGCAGTTGGGCCTGCTGATGCCAGACCGATTTATCCCGGTTGCCGAAGAGGGTGGCCTGATGCTGGCGCTGGGAGACTGGGTGCTGGCGGCGGCCTGTCGGCAGATGCGCGAATGGAAGGAGCAGGGAGGGCCGCAGCTGCCGGTGGCGATCAACCTCTCGGCCAGCCAGTTTCAGCAAGCGGGTCTGGTTCGGTTTTTCGAGAAGACCTTGGCGCAGTCCGGGGTGAGGCCCGGTCTGCTGGTGATCGAGGTCACCGAGAGCACCCTGATGACCAATACGACACAGGTTCTCGATACCATGGAACGCTTGCAGGATTGCGGCTTCCGGCTCTCGATCGATGATTTCGGAACCGGCTATTCCTCGCTCAGCTATTTGAAGCATCTTCCCATCGATTCATTGAAAATCGACAAGTCCTTTGTCCATGACTTGCCGGAAGATGCCGACAGCCGGGGCATCGTCAAGGCGATCATCTCCCTGGCCGAAAACTTGAAAATGAAAGTTCTGGCCGAAGGCGTCGAAACCCAGGCCCAGCTCGAGTTTCTGCGCGATCAGGGCTGCCCGAATATGCAGGGCTTCCTGTTCAGTCGTCCGCTGGCCGCCGGGGATTTCGCGACCTGGGCCAGCCAGCGGCCCTCAGCCGAGAGCTGAACGGCTCCATCCCCCCAAGCGGCCCTTCCGGGCCGCTTCCTCCTTTCAGCAAAAGTCTGGTAGTTGGCCAAGCCATCAATCATCCACAAGCCTGTGTGGAAAGCCGTGTGGAAAAGTCCGGATTAGACGGCTAACCTCTCGACTGCCTGAAGCTTTTAGCGATCTGCCTAGAAAAAGATCAGCCTCTTTTGGCGGCTGCCATTTTATTCGGCAAGCGTTATATTGCCCCGGATCTATAGCAACAACGGCATGATCGCCCTTTTTGAATTGACTAAGGCATGGGCCATGTGTTATCAAAAAGCGTTTAAAAACAATAAGATATGAATTTGAAACTTTTGTTTCGTCAGACCAAACATGACGTGAACCACGAACACCAAAGGAGTTGTTCCTATGTCTGATGCACTGCACTTCACCATGGGCGCACTGCTCGAAGATATCACCCGCCGTTTTCCCGACAACGACGCCCTGGTTTATCCCGATCGCGGCCTGCGGCTCAGCTACCGCGAGTTCAATGCCCTCTGCGACCGGGTGGCCAAGGGGCTGCTGAGCCTCGGCATCAAAAAAGGGGATCACCTGGCGATCTGGGCGACCAACGTGCCCGAGTGGGTGGTGTTGCAGTTTGCTACGGCGAAAATCGGGGCGGTCCTGGTGACGGTCAATACCAGCTACAAATCGGCGGAGCTGGAGTACATCCTCAATCAGTCCGACTCGAACACCCTCTTCCTGGTGCAAGGATTCAAAGATACCGATTACGTCGAAACGGTCAATACGGTCGTCCCCGAGCTCAAGTCGACCGCTTTCGGCCAGCTTGCCAGCCAAAAACTGCCGTTTCTGAAAAACGTGATTTTTCTCGGCGGCGCAGCTCCCGAGGGGATGCTCGCTTACGCCGAACTGGAGAAGCTCGGCGAGAAAATCAGCGATGCCGAGCTGGCGGCGGTCAAGGCGACTCTCGACGAGTACGAAGTTATCAACATGCAGTACACCTCCGGCACCACCGGCTTTCCCAAGGGGGTCATGCTGACCCACCACAACATTATCAACAACGGCTTCAACATCGGCGAATGCATGAAGTTCACCGAGAAAGACCGCCTCTGCATCCCGGTGCCGTTTTTCCACTGCTTCGGCTGCGTCCTCGGCGTGCTGGCCTGCGTCACCCACGGTTCGACCATGGTGCCGGTGGAAACCTTCGCCCCCGAAGCTGTGCTCAAGGCCATCGAGGCTGAAAAGTGCACCGCCGTGCACGGCGTGCCGACCATGTTCATTGCCGAGCTCGAGCACCCTACCTTCCGCAACTACGACCTGACCAGCCTGCGCACCGGCATCATGGCCGGTTCGCCCTGTCCCATCGAGGTCATGAAACGGGTCATCCGCGACATGCACGCCAGCGACATCACCATCGCCTACGGCCAGACCGAGGCCTCGCCGGTGATTACCCAGACCCGCACCGACGATCCCATCGAACTGCGGGTCGCCACCGTCGGCCGGGCGCTGCCCAATGTCGAGGTGAAGGTCGTCGACATCGAAACCGGCGTCTCCCTGCTCCCCGGCAAGCAGGGCGAACTATGCTCCCGCGGCTACCTGGTCATGAAGGGCTATTACAAGATGCCCGAGGATACCGCCCGTGCCATCGATGCCGAGGGCTGGCTGCATACCGGCGACCTGGCGGTGATGGACGAGAACGGCTACTGCAAGATCACCGGCCGGATCAAAAATATGATCATCCGCGGCGGCGAGAACATCTATCCCCGCGAGATCGAGGAGTTCCTCTACACCCACCCGAAGGTATCCGACGTGCAGGTCTACGGCGTTCCCGACCGCAAGTTCGGCGAGCAGGTCATGGCCGCGGTGATGCTCAAGGGAGGCGTCTCCTGCAGCGAGGAGGAGATCATCGACTTCTGCAAGGGCCGCATCGCCAATTACAAGATTCCCCGCTACGTCAAGTTCGTCGACGAG
>JAQYWA010000264.1 GCA_030145265.1 Desulfuromonas sp.
CTGAACGACCGCATCGAGGCCATCGCCCGCGACTTCATGGGCGCCCGCGACTTCCTCTATCTCGGTCGCGGCAACCAGTATCCGGCGGCCCTCGAAGGGGCCCTCAAACTCAAAGAGATCTCCTATATCCACGCCGAAGGCTATCCCGCCGGCGAAATGAAACACGGCCCCATCGCCCTCATCGACGAGCACATGCCGGTGGTGGTCATCACCCCGAAGAACGACACCTTTGAAAAAGTTGTCTCCAACATGGAAGAAGTCCAGGCCCGGGCCGGCAAGGTCATCGCCGTCACCGATGCCGGCGGCGCCAGCCTCTGCGACAAAGCCGACGCCCTGCTGGTGATTCCTGCCATTGCCGATGACCTGATGCCGATCCTGACCTCGGTCCCCCTGCAATTGCTGGCTTACCACATCGCCGTGCTCAAGGGAACCGACGTCGATCAACCCCGCAACCTGGCCAAAAGCGTCACCGTGGAGTAATCAGTTTTGTTTTCTGCCCACCGTACCTCCGAAAGGCTGCGCCAGTTCATGGCCAACCTGCCGGGACATTTCCGCATCAGCGAAAACACTTTCCTGATTATCCTGGCGGTCATCATCGGCCTGCTGGGGGGACTGGGGAACTACGCCTTCCGTAAAACCATCGAGTTTGTACACTGGGGGATGTTCGAGCAGGGCGAGCACCTGCTCAACTTCTCCCTGGACGAATGGAGTCCGCAGCGCCTGGCGGTCATTTTTTTTCCGGCCATCGGCGGAATCCTGATGGTTCCCCTCTGGCACTGGTTCGGCGAGGACCTCAAGGGAGGATTCGCCGGCTTTCTCGAACGGGTCAACCTGCGCGGCGCCAAACTGCGCCTGCGCCCGATTTTCACCCGCGGCTTCGCTGCCGCCATCACCATCGGCACCGGCGGCAGCGCCGGGCAGGAAGGACCGATCGCTACCATCGGCGGAGCCATCGGCTCCCAGTTCGGCCAAATGTTCAAGATGAGCGGCGACCGCCTTAAAGTACTAGTCGCCTGCGGCGCGGCCGCCGGGGTAGCGGCGACCTTTAACGCGCCCATCGCCGGGGTCTTTTTCGCCCAGGAAATCGTCCTGCTGTCGGCCTTCGAACTCTCCAGCTTCACTTCCATCGTCATCGCCAGCGGCATGGCCACGGTCGTTTCGCGCGCCCTGCTCGGCAACACCTCGGAACTCTACGCCCCCCACTACGCGGTGCAGAGCTTCTGGGAATTCGGCCTCTACGTGCTGCTCGGGCTGATCATCGGCGCCCTGGCGGCCGCCTTCATCGACACCCATTTCCGCATCAAGGACCGCATCGACGCGGTAAAAGTCCATCGACTGGCCAAACCGATCATCGGCGGCCTGCTGGTCGGTCTGATCGGCGTGGTTTTTCCCCAGGTCTTCGGCAACGGGTACGACTTTATTGAAACGGTCCTGGTCAGCGACCCTCACAGCGTCCAGTTCACCTGGTACCTGCTCGGGGCTCTGGTGCTGGCCAAGGCGGTGGCTACCTCGATCACCCTCGGCTCGGGCCTCCCCGGGGGGATGTTCGCCCCCTGCCTCTACCTCGGCGCGGTGGCCGGCGGCGCCTTCGGCCACCTGATAGCGCAAATTTTTCCGGCCGCGGGAATCACCCCGGGCGCCTACGCCCTGGTCGGCATGGGTGCCTTCCTGGCGGCGGCGACCCACTCGCCGATGACCGCCATCTTCCTGTTGTTCGAAATCACCGACAGCTACGAAGTTATCATCCCGATCATGCTGACCTGCGTCATCGGCACCGCCATGGCCCGTCACTTCAAGAAAGACAGCCTGGAAACCCTCGAACTCTCCCGGGCCGGCATCGATCTGGAGGCGGGCAAGGAGCGCAACATCATGAAGTCGTTGCTGGTCGGCGAGGTGATGGTGAGCGACGTAGAAACCATTCCGGAAAACATGACCCTCGGCCAGTTTGCCGACTTCATCGAGCAGACCAAGCACACCAATTTCCCGCTGGTCGATGCCAACGGCGAGCTGACCGGCATCATCTCGGTCCAGGACTTCATGGGGGTAGTGTTCGAGCGGGACTTGATGGACCTGGTAGTGGTCAAGGAACTGGCCACCGAAAAGGTCACCACCGCTCATGTTAACGAAGACCTCGACCAGGCCATGCGCAAGATCGGCTATCGCAATATTGAACAGTTGCCGGTGGTCGATCGGGAAACCCACCGTAAATTGCTCGGCATCATCTCCCGACGGGACATGGTATCAGCCTACAACCGGGCGCTGATGAGCCGCACCCTGGAGGACCAGTAAGGTGACTGACCTGCTTACCGGGCTCAATGAGCCCCAACGCCAGGCCGTGCAGCACTTTGAGGGACCGCTGCTGCTGCTGGCCGGGGCCGGTTCCGGCAAGACCCGTACCCTGATCCACCGGGTCGCCCACCTGATCCGCGCTCATGGCGTCGCCCCCTGGCAGATCCTCGCGGTCACTTTTACCAACAAGGCCGCCGCTGAGATGAAAGAACGGCTGGTGCGGCTGCTCGGCGAATCGGAGCTGCCCTGGGTCGCCACCTTCCACGCCACCTGCGTGCGCATCCTGAGGCGCGAGATTGCCGTGCTCGGCTACTCCTCCGACTTCAGCATCTACGACGACCAGGACCAGGAGCGCCTGCTCAAGACCGTGCTCAAAGACCTCAATGTCCCGGAAAAGACCCTCAAGGCAAGGGCCGCCGCCTGGGCCATCAACGACGCCAAGAACAAGGGACTTTTCCCCGAGCAGCTCGACCAGAGCGATTACTACGGCGAACTGACGGCACGCGTCTACCAGCGCTACCAGAAACGCCTGCAGCAGGCCAATGCCCTCGACTTCGGCGACCTGCTGCTGCTCGCCCTGCGGCTGTTCGAGGCCCATCCCGAGGTTCTGCATAAATACCGCCAGCGTTTCCGCTACATTCACGTCGACGAGTTCCAGGACACCAACCAGGTCCAGTGTCGGCTGATCCAGTTGCTGGCCGGAGGCCATGGCAACCTCTGCGTGGTCGGCGATGACGACCAGTCAATCTACGCCTGGCGCGGCGCCGAGATCGGCAACATCCTCGGCTTCGAACGGGATTACCCCGGCTGCACCACCATCCGCCTCGAACAGAACTACCGCTCGACCCGCACCATCCTCGAAGCCGCCGGTGAAGTGGTCGCGAAAAACCTCAGCCGCAAGGGAAAAACCCTCTGGACCGAGAATCCGGTGGGGGAAAAGATCACCCTCGAGGCGCTCCCCGACGATATGGAGGAATCCCGCTTCGTCGCCAGCGAAATCAGCCGGCTCAAGGAGAGCGGCCGCCACCTGCGGGACATTGCCGTCTTCTACCGCACCAACGCCCAGTCGCGCACCCTTGAAGAGGCGCTGCGCGGGCGCGGGCTCCCCTACGTCATGTTCGGCGGGGTCAAGTTCTACTCGCGGATGGAAATCAAGGACATCCTCGCTTACCTGCGGGTGCTGGTCAATCCGGCCGACTCGATCTCGGCCCGGCGCATCGTCAACGTCCCGGCCCGCGGCATCGGCAAC
>JAQYWA010000265.1 GCA_030145265.1 Desulfuromonas sp.
GTCGCCGATACGGGCGAGGATCTTGCGCCCCATGGCCGGTTCCCGTCCCAGGGTTTCCAGGTAGAGATGGCCCCTCAGCGGCGTGTTGACGTAGGCTTGCCGGGCCGGAAAATACGAGAGGATATCGCCAACGGCCCCGGTCCCCGAAGCGAGCGAGGCCTCGATTCCGGCCGCCAGCGAGGCCTCGAAACGCGCGAAATCGACCCCGCGCTTGACCCGGATGACGTGCAGAATCCAGTCGACGAAACCGGCGGGTTCATCCCCCAGGCCGGACTCCCTGGCCCAGAGCGGAAAATGGGTCAGTTCCAGGTGGGTATGCGCGTTCACCAGGGGCGGCAGCAGGATGGCATCGCCAAAGTCAACGACCGCAGCCCCCGAAGAGGCTGCGGTCAGTTCTTTGCGGCTCCCCACCGCGACGATTCTGCCCTCATTGACCAGCAGGGCACCGTCTTCAATGGGCGCCGAGGTAACGGGGACCAGGTAACGCGAAAGAAACAGAGTGGCCACGATTTCAGATGGCCTTTTTCAGTTCGCCCTGACCGGGATTTTCTTGATCTCGTTCGGGATTGACCTGGCAGTTCTGCTCATCGACGAAGACCAGCTTCGGCTTGTGCTCCCTGGCTTCGGCCGCGGCCATCTCCTGCCAACTGGCGATGATCACCAGGTCACCCTTGGAGACCAGGCGGGCCGCCGCACCGTTGATGCAGATGGTGCCGCTGCCGGGTTGGCCGGAAATGGCATAGGTCGAAAAACGGGTGCCGTAGTTGACGTTCCAGATATCGACGAACTCGTTATCCAGGATATCCGCCTCTTTCATCAGCAGCGGGTCAATGGTGATGCTCCCCTCGTAATGCAGGTCGGCTCCGGTGACCGTGGCACGGTGAATCTTCGACTTGAGCATCTTACGCGTCATCATCAGTTCATACCTCCTCAAAGAGATAAGTGTTGTCAATTAAACGAGTATTGCCAAATTTAACCGCCAGCAGGAGCACCGAATCGCGGCCGACCACCGGCTGGTCTTCAAGGGTGTCCTTCTGACAGATATGGATGTAGTCGATTTGGGCATCCGGTTCGCTGACGATGCGCTCGGAAACCGCCTTAATAATGGTGGCAGCCGAGCTTTCGCCGCCTCTCGCCAGCTTTCCGGCCAGACGCAGGGCAGCGACCAGGGCCAGCGCCTGGGAGCGTTCTTGGGGCGAGAGATAGACATTGCGCGAACTCATCGCCAGGCCGTCGGCCTCGCGGACGATCGGCATGCCGATAATTTCGACCGGCAGATTGAGGTCGACGGTCATGCGCCGGATCACCGCCAGTTGCTGAAAGTCTTTGCAGCCAAACAGGGCCAGATGCGGCTGGACGATGGTGAACAGTTTGGTGACCACCGTGGTGACGCCGCGAAAGTGTCCCGGCCGACTGCGCCCGCAGAGGGTGTCGGTGAGCCCCTCGACATCGACGTAGGTGGCATAGCCGCGGGGATACATCTGCTGGGCTTCGGGGGCAAAGAGCAGGTCGACGCCGGCAGCCTCGGCCAGGGCAGAGTCGCGGGTCAGGTCACGGGGGTAGGAGTCGAGGTCTTCGCCTTGGCCGAACTGAGTCGGATTGACGAAGATTGACAATACGAGCAGGTCGCCGCGCTTGCGCCCTTCTTCGAGCAACGAGCGATGGCCGGCATGCAGGTAGCCCATGGTCGGCACGAAGGCGATGCGCTGCCCCTGCTGCCGGGCAGCCAGGCAGCGCTGCTGCATCTGGTTGACGTCGTTAATAATTTCCATGAAAGATGCGAGGCCAAGGGTTTATGGCTAAAAGGTTTTAAACTCCTTCTTCCTTTTCCCTTCTGCCTTCTTCCTCCTGTTACTTGAATGAATGTTCGTCGCCGGGAAAGACCCCGTCCTTGACTTCGCGGATGTAGTCGGCGATCCCCTGGCTGATGGTTGCGGACACATCGGCGTAGCGCTTGACGAACTTGGGCGAATACTTTTCGCACAGGCCGAGGATGTCGTGAATGACCAGGACCTGACCGTCACAATGAGCCCCGGCACCGATGCCGATGGTCGGGATATCCAGTTCAGCGGTGATGAGCTGCGCCAAAGGCGCCGGAATCCCTTCGAGCACCAGGGCGAAGGCCCCGGCCTCCTGGACCGCCCGGGCATCGGCCAGCAGTTGCCGGGCCTGCTCGTCTTCTTTGCCCTGCACCCGGTAGCCACCCATGCGGTGGATCGACTGGGGGGTCAGGCCGATGTGGCCGACCACGGGGATGTCCATGTCGACGATGGCGCGGATGGTCGCGGCAACGTTTTCGCCCCCTTCGAGCTTGACCGCCTGGGCCCCACCTTCTTTGATCAGCCGACCGGCGTTGCGCCGGGCCTCGACCAGATCAATCTGGTACGACAGGAACGGCATGTCGGCGATAATAAAGGCCGAGGAACTGCCGCGCACCACGGCACGGGTATGGTAAATCATTTCGTCCATGGTCACCGGCAGGGTGTTGTCGTAGCCGGAAACCACCGAACCGACCGAATCGCCGACCAGGATCATGTCGATGCCGGCCAGGTCCATCAATCGGGCGAAGGGATAGTCGTAGGCGGTCAGGACGGTGATCTTTTCGCCTGCTGCCTTCATTCGCTGAATATCAAGTACAGTCTTGTTTTTTTCCATGCCGCTACACCCTGCATTCTTAAGTCAACCGGATGAAAATAAAAAAGCCTTTCGGAAACCATCCGAAAGGCATGTTCGCAGGCACAGGAAGGGCATCAGGCCCCCCCATCCAGCTGTCACCTTCCGTCCCGGTCCATGGATCCAGGCGGTATCGGTTTTGTAATTAATACAGCAGGCTTTCTTGCTCCGGCACAAGTTCCGGGCAGCCGCTGAGTTAGTTAAGTCATTCTAAAAAGCGCAGTCTTTATATCACACCCCTCGCGCCGCTGTCCAGCCCTATCTCGTATACGCTTGACCAGCCAATGAAAGACTACGACTTCTTTTCAAACAACTTTTTACCGTCTTTGTAGGCATCGGCCTGTTTCTGCCCCAGATTCCAGTATTCGCGAATACCGCCGAGGTAAACAAGGGGATCGAAGGCGCGGGCATCCATCGAGCCGGATTCGTCAAAGGCCTGCTCGGCCGCGTGAATTTCGACAATTTCGCCAAGCAGCAGACGATACTCGCCCAATTCCACCTCGTCCCGCAATACACATTCCACGTTAAGCGGAGATTCGTCAATAAGCGGCGCGGCGACCTTAAGGGCCGGCACCGGCGTCAGACCGGCCACCATCAGCTTGTCCTCATCGCGCCCCGATTTCAACCCGCAGTAATCGGCTTCGACCGCCAGGGCCGCCGGCACCAGGTTGACCACAAAACTGCCGGTCTGGCGGATCTGTCTGTAGGTCTTACGATTCACATTAAGAGAAACCGCCAGGGTCGGCGGCGTCTTGCTGACGATCCCGGCCCAGGAAGCGGTCATGACATTCACCTGGCCATCGCTTCCGACCGAGGAAATCAAGGTGGTCGGCTGAGGGAAAAAGGTAACGCAGGGTCC
>JAQYWA010000266.1 GCA_030145265.1 Desulfuromonas sp.
CGGGCCGGAGTGCCGGTCGTATATGTTTGCGATGCCCATGAGGCTGACGATCGCGAGTTTGAAAGGATGGGCTGGCCGCCCCATGCCGTGCGAGGAACCGAGGGGGCGCAAGTCATTACCGAACTGGCTCCAGTCGAGGGGGACGGTATCGTTGATAAAACCACCTACTCGGGGTTCGCGGGCACGGATCTGGAGCAGGTTCTGAAACGGCTGGGTGCTGAAGAACTCATTCTGACCGGGTGCGTCACCAATATCTGCGTGCTCTATACGGCCGCCGATGCAGTGATGCGCGGCTACCGGGTCAGGGTTCCCATCGACCTGGTGGCCAATCTGGACGAAGCGGACGGAAAGTTCGCTCTGGAGCAGATGGAAAAGGTGCTGGGCGTTACGGTCGAATAGCTGAGCTGGCTGTTGACGGCGGATTGGGCAGGACTGGATGGGGACACCACGGGTCGGCTTGCGCCGGCCCGTATTATTTGAACAGGTCCCCGACGTCGGAGACGACCTTGCCCGGCAGCCCCAGAACCCGCTTGAAGATGCCGAGGACTTTTTCCGAAACCGAGGTGATGGGGATCGGGGTAACCTCGGGATCGCTGGTGTTGCCCTTGATCTCGAAATGGGCGGTGAGCAGGGCTTTCTCTTCGCCGGCCAGTAGCCAGCCGGCGATGGGGATGTTGGTGACCACCTGGTCGACAGTGCGCAGCGGCTTGACCCCGAGGACCATGTCGAGGGTGTCCTTTTTCAGGTCGATGTCGCCGATCAGCGAGAGATTCATCGAGGTGCTTTCGATGAACAGATCGCTGGTCGAAAGAGTTCCCTGGTTCAGCGCCGCCGACGCTTTCAGGCTGGTGAAGGGCATGCCTTCCTTGTCCATGTCCGGAAGCTGCAGGGTGAGAATCTGGGAGACGTTGAAAATCGAAAAGACCTTGGAGAGAAACTGAAATTTTCGCAGGACCCCCTTGTCGATCTCAAATGAAAAGCCCCCGTTCGAGGTGTCCATAAAGCGTTTGCCGGCCAGACCTTCCAGGTAAAAATCGCCCTGCAGGGTGCCGGAGACCAGACCTTTGCGCTGCAGCAGTTCCTGATAGATGGCCGAAGCGTCGAAATTTTCCAGGTGCCCGGAAATTTTCAGCAGCGGCGGTGACTTTGCCCGTGAGTCGACGGCGACATGCCCCTGGCAGGTGCCGGTGCCGGCGTTGAATTGCAGGGGGAAGATGGTCAAGACCCCCCGGCGCAGGGTGATGTCGCCCCGGGCATCCTGAAACCGCAGGTTGCCGAGTTGGCCCTTGTGGGCGGTGGCCGAGATGAACAGTTTTATTTCGTGGGGTGGTTTGTTGTTGCTGGTTGTTGCTGCCGATGATTTCGAGCCGTGCCAGAGGGCGATTACCTCGTCGATGTTGCCATAACTGGCTTCGATGTCGAGAATTGTTTCGGGGGCGGAGAAATTGGTTACGGCTCCCTGCACGGTCGCGAGGGTGCCGCCGTCCAGGCGGACCTTGACCGGGTCGAAAAAGATGCCTCGGTGATTGATGACCAGATGCCCATCCAGCTGGCGCAGGTAGGCCTGGTCATTGTGGAAGATCACATCGTCGGAGCGAACCGCCTCTCCCTTGACCAGGATATCGACACTTGGTTCCTCGAAGCTCTGAATCTTGGCCACGACGTCGAGGGGCGAACTGCCGAGTTTCAGGGTCAGGTTCCGTGACTCGGCATGGTCCGAGTAGAGCAGGATCTCGCCGAAGGCGTCGTTGATATCGGCGATGACCCGGGTCAGGTGGACGCCGACCTTCTTCAGGGTAGCCACCCCTTCGTGGTGATCGAGGCCATTGGCCGTGCCCGCCAGGCGGTAGCGTAGGTCGATCATGCCCCGGGCATTGAGTTTTTCAAGCAGGGGGAGGTAAGGGCGGCATGCTTGCAGGTCGAGGTTGTTAACAGTGAGATCTAAGGCAAACGGCTGTTGCTCTAGTCGTGACAGCTCGCCTTGGGCTGTCAGGTCGAGCGGGGGCAGCCGCAGTCTCCCCTGCTGTAGCCGGAGCTGTTCAGGGGTTATTTCCGCCTGCATTTCAAGGCGTCCGGGAAGCCCGGGTGGTTTGCTTGCGGTATCGTGAAAGCTGGAGCCGATATCGGTCAGGTCGGCCTGCAGGCTGGCCCGCAGCGTCTGGCGGGTTCCACTGACGCTCAGACTGAAGGGGAGCGGGCCGACAACGGCCAGGCCCTCGATTGGATCCTTGGTCGCCAGGGCCATCAGGGAGTAACTCTGGACTGACCCCTCCACGGCCAGGCTGAGCGGAAAGTCTTTTTCCCAGGGCTTTTCGAGGGTGCCGGAAAATTGCAGCGGCAGGTTTTCGAGCAGAGCCTGGCCGTCCGTCAGCGTGAGGCGTTCCCTGTCCCAGTCGGCGGTGGCGGAAATGTTCTCGATATCGTTCGGCTGGTCGAGCTGGAAGCTGGCTTTGTGCAGCGACAGGCTGATCTGCAGGGCCGCCAGGATTTTAAGCGAATCCTGCAGGTCGGCTCGGGGACAGTCCAGTTCGGCCGAGTCGATTTTAAGGGTGCCTTTCCGCAGGCGGTTGCCCTGCGGAAAGGCTTTTCGCAGCGGCAGCGTTTCCATTACTTCCCGCAGCGGTACGGCGGAACTGGAGAGGTCGGCCGAAATCCAGGGTACGCTGTTTCGGGATCCCAAGGTCAGTTGTCCGCTCAGGGCCAGGTCGTTGAGCGCAAGATTGAGGTCGCTGAGGGTTAACGTGTCGTCGGCTCGGGTTAGCGTCCCCTGCAGGCGCAGCCGGTTCAGTGACTGGGGCGTTGGCCAGACCTTCGGCAGCTTCAGGTTGAGGTCATCGCCGCGGGCGGCGAGGCTGGCGGCGAGGCCGGTGGCTAGGGAACCCTTGACTTCGGCGTGTAAAGACAGCCGGCCGGTGGTGGCAATCGGCCAGGATTCGGGGCTTTTTCTTGCGAGAAGCGCTCCGGGAGCGAAGTGTTCCAGGTCCAGGGCCAGTTCGAGAGCGCAGTCCTGCCAGTGACGCAGGTCGCTGGTCGGAGTGATGCGTCCCGTGGCGGAAAAGGGGGCGCTCCGCCCATCCTGCAGGTGAGACCCGTTGATGTGCAGGGACAGGGCCTGGGTCAGCGCCAGGCTTCGCAGGCGGACGTCGAGTCCGGCGAACGCCAGCGAGAGGGGGACGTCTCCATGGCGCCGGTCGGTCAAGAGCAGGGAGCCGTTGTTGATGGTCAGGGAGCGAACCCGGATTCCTTCCCGTCCGTTCAGGTCCGGTGGTAAAGCGAGGGGGGGGGGGGCAGGATCGGGGGTGACCGGAGGCAGGTCAATCGTCAGCTGCGGTTGCTCCAGGACGATTTCCGAAAAGGTGACTTGGCCCTTCAGCAGGTCGTCCCATTCCAGTCTGAGTAGCAGGTGGGGGGCATTCAGCCCGTCGTTTCGGCCGGTGCCCGGCCCGATGGAGATATCGGAAAAGTCGAAGGCGGGACCGCGGGAAAACGAGAGCCGGGCCTTGCCCAGCGAAACCGGACGCTC
>JAQYWA010000267.1 GCA_030145265.1 Desulfuromonas sp.
ACAGAAAGTAAACTAGACCATTTCGCCAAGATGGGAATTGCGGAAAACCCGGGTGATCCGCACTGGCACCACTTGCCCGGCCAGGCTGCGGTCGCCCTCAAAGTTGACGATCCGGTTCCAGGTCGTGCGACCGAACATCTGACCATTCCCCTGGCGGCTTTCACCTTCGACCAGCACTTCGAACACCTGCCCCTGGTCGGCATCGCGCCAGTTTCGGGAGATTTCCTCCTGCAAAGCCAGCAGCCGTTCGAAGCGGGCCTGCCTGACGGCGGGCTCCAGGGTGTCCGGCAGTTCGGCAGCCGCCGTCCCGGGCCGAGGGGAATAGATAAAGGAAAAGACATCAGCGTACCGCATCTGCGCCATCAGGGACAGGGTCGCCTCGAAGTCTTCCTCGGTTTCGCCGGGAAAACCGACGATGATATCCGAGGTCAGTCGGATATCGGGACATACCGCGTGCAAGCGGCGTACCTTGTCTAAGTACTGCCCGCGACTGTAACCGCGATTCATCATTTGCAGAATGCGGTCGGAGCCGCTCTGCACCGGAAGGTGGATATGGTTGCAGAGCTTTTTCAACAACCCGAAGCAGTCGATCAGTTCGTCGGAAAGGTCCTTGGGATGCGAGGTGGTAAACCGGATACGTTCAATCCCGGGGACGCCATCAACCTCGGCCAGCAGGCGGGCAAAAGAGATCTCGCCCTCTCCTTTGCAGCCATATGAATTGACATTCTGGCCGATCAGGGTGATTTCACGCACCCCGGCAGCAGCCAGTTCGCGTACCTCATGCAAAATATCTGCGCTCGGGCGGCTGATTTCGCGGCCCCGCACATGGGGCACCACACAGTAGGAACAGAAGTTGTCACAGCCCTGCATGATCGTGACGAAACGGGTCACCGTATCTCCCAGAATCCGGGTCGGAAAGAGCTGCAGCCGGGTCTCCTGATCGAGAAATTCGGTTTCATGGCAGCGCACCCGGTTGTTCTCCACGGCACGCACCATCTCGGGGAGCTTGTGAACGTTATGGGTACCGAACACCAGGTCGAGATACGGCAGCTTGGCGAGCAGCTTTTCACCCTCCTGCTGAGCGACGCACCCGCCGACGCCGAGGATCAGCGCCGGTTTTTTTTCTTTAAGCGGCTTGTAACGGCCAAGATGACCATAGACCTTGCGCTCGGCCTTATCACGCACCGCGCAGGTATTGAGTAGAATCAAGTCGGCATCGTCTGGCTGTACAACCTGCCGGTAACCAATTTCCTGGAGCAGATCAACGATCCGCTCCGAATCAACTACATTCATCTGGCACCCGAAGGTCTCCAGAAAAAATCGCTTTTCCATGTACACTTTATGTAAGTCCTTTTCCCGTTTAATTCGTCGGGATAGTACTCAGATGAGCAAGGAAAAGTCAAATGATAAAGCTCGCCACAGATGCGCCTCAAGCAAAGCGGCAGCGGCTATTTGCCGGGGTCAAAGGGACCTCATCGACACTTCATGGCCGTTGGCGATCAGCGCCGCTTCCAACAGGGCAGTGACCTGCTGCGGGTATTCAATCGCGATGAAGATCAGGTTCGAGCCTGAACTCAGGGCGCAGGCTCGCAGGGTGGCCAGCTCGTTGCCGAGCGGCTTGACCCGAAAACCGGTCAGCTCAGACAACTCAAAAACCTCGATCCGCGGACGGAACAGCCCCCTTTGAGCCAGCAGGCGACGGTCGGTCACGGCATAGAATACCTTCTCCCATTCCATCCGGGCCAACAGGAGATGGCCAACCCCTAGATACAAACCGGCCACCAAAAATGGAATCGGAATCCAGGCCAGCCAGGGCAGATGGTAGACGGCAGCCAACTGCACACCGACCATTTGCCAATAGGCCGAAAGGAGCAGCAGCAGAACACCGACCAGAGAATGCAGCCAATTGCGAAACGTGAAAGCGCGCGGGGCCGGACGCCCTTCCCAACGCAGCGCCTCCCCTTCTTCCAAGCAAGGTTTCCAGTCCATCATTCTTCCTCCAAAAGACGCACCCGCGCGGCCGCCGATTTGCCTAGCTTGCCATTGGGATCGGCTGTGGCCACCGCCCGATACTGATTTAGGGCTTTCGATTTCTGCCCGGATTTTTCGTAGGACTCGGCCAGCAAATAACCTCCTTGCAACGAAGGCAACAGCGCCATGCTCGCTTCAAGTTCTGCAGCCGCCTCGCTCGGCCGGTCCTGCTGAAGGTGAACGTAGCCGAGCCCGAGCCGGGGAAAAAAGTAGCGGCCGTCAAGCTGTACCGCCCGGGTCAGATGGATGCGGGCCGAACCGATATCCTCGGACTGCAGGTAGGCCATTCCCAGGCCCACGAGAATCAGCGCCTCATCGGACGCTGCCGCTGCCGCCTTCAGGTAAACGGGAACCGCCGCCGGCAATTGTCCCTCCCGTTCCAGGCGTCGGGCTTCGTCGTACAGCTCATAGCCCGCCCGGGTCTGTTCCAGGCGCGCAATCGCCTGCTTCAGCTCCCGACTGCCAACCAGGGCGGCGGGATCGGCCAGCGCCGAGGGGTAGCGGCGGCGGATGTAATCGCGATTGGCCTCCAGGCGCTCCCTGGAAAAGGGATGGGTGCGGAACAGTCCGCCTACCCAGTCGGACTCAGCGCCCCCCTCGAGCTTGCGGGAAAAGAATTCCTGCAGCTCAATCGCCCCATTCGGATTGTAGCCGGCCCGCACCATATAGTCGATGCCGAGCCAGTCCGACTCCCGTTCCTGCTCGCGACTGTACGAACGGTCGAGGAGCCCGGCCGCCAGTTTCCCGGCCTGACTGGCCAGAGGACCGAAAGAGGTCGTGCCGACCGCCCCCGAAAGGACGGTCAGCCCAAGATCGTAGAGTGCGCCCCGTTGCATCCCCTGCACCGAATGACGGGCATCGACATGGGCGACCTCGTGGCCCAGAACCGCGGCCAGCTGTGACTCGTTTTCAAGATTGACCAGCAGCCCCCGGGTAATGGCGATAAAGCCACCGGGAAGCGCAAAGGCGTTCGGAGTCGAATCGTTGATGACCTGGAACTGGTACGGCAGACCGGGGCGGGAACTGAGCTTAGCCAAACGCAGGCCAACCCGGTTGACGTAATCGTTGAGGGCGGCATCCGGATAAACACCCCCCATCTGCTGCTGCGCGGCAGGGAACGCCTTCTGGCCGATCTCCACTTCCTGCTGGTCGGAAACCTCGAACAGGGCGAGTTCCTTGCGGCCCGTCACCGGGTTGACCGCACAGCCGGAAAACAATGTAGCCAGAATCAACGCTGCAATGAGCGGCAGACAAACCCTGAGCATGAAAACCTCCGGGAGAAGATGAATCAACTACCGACAAATCGTACTACGAATGGACGGTTCCGACAAGAAGTTGGTAACAAAGTGTTGCTAGCAAATAAACTGTCCGGTGTTGTAGCACAACATCTGTCCGGTTCATTCTGTCCAGAAGGAGGACACTATGAAACGGACAGCTCTACAACAGGAGATCCGGATAATGCGTTTTGAAGAAACCTTCAGCCTCTG
>JAQYWA010000268.1 GCA_030145265.1 Desulfuromonas sp.
CTGGTCCTCAGCCGGTTACAGAATATCCGCGAAGTCGAGGTCGAAGAGCACATGTCGGTTAGCGAATTTCTCAGCCGGCGACTGGTCCCGGCCCTGCGCACCTGCGAATCGGTGCAGAACCGTCTCGAAGACCTGTCCCGGCGATTATCGCACTGGTCTGGTGGATGACCCAGCGCATCAAACATCGCCTGCTCAAGGACCCCAACGAAAAGGCTCAATCCTCCCAGGGTTAACCAGCCTTAGCTGATGGCGTCGCAAAAAGCCCGCCCTACTGCGTTACAGCGGTTTTTCAGGACTTCGACATACCTGAGGTATGCCTTCACCCCTGAAAAACCACTAAGCCTTGTATGACGAAATTTTTGCTTAGCCATCTAAAGTCTTTTTGCGAAAGCATCTTACCTTAGAAATGACAAAAGCCTCCGCATTGCGAAGGCTTTTGTCGTTTCAAATATTGCCAGAGTACCTATCCAGCAGAAATGCTGACAAACACCAGACCTTCCTGCCCGGTGTTTTCAACGCCGTGGGCAACCCCCTCCGGCGCCACCAGCACCGTTCCAGGAGCGACATCACGAGGAGTGTCCCCGAGAAACTTGCCGGTTCCTTCCAGAATCACCCAGATATGATCGCCGGCATGCACATGCGGATGAATGTGCTGCCCAGGCAGTAAACACCAGAGCGTGGTTCTGGAATGCGGCGTTTCGGCCAGTGCGATTTTTCCGGCTTTTTCCTTGTTGAACGAGACCTTATCCTGGTAATCATGAAATACGGTTGTCATGCGGCACTCCCCCTAAGAAACAAAAAGGCGCCCCGGCGGCTATCGCCGGGGCGCCATAATCTTACATCGGGATGACAGATAAGATCAAGCCTTGCTGACCTGTACTGCGGTCAGGTTGCACCCGGCAGGAATAATCTGCTGGATGTTCATATCGGCAAAGTGATACGGGGCGAACACCAACCCTTTTTGAACCTTGCTGCTGAGCTTGGTTTTTCCCGTGGCCGCGCCAACCGCCGAGGTTACCTTGACCATATCACCCTCTTTGATACCGCAAGCTTCGGCATCGACCGGGTTCATTTCGAGATATCCGGCTTGTGCCACTTCCATGTTGCCCTCGGCAAACGTCGACGTGGTACCGAAGTGGAAGAGCATCTTACCGCTGAGAAGCTTAAGACCGGCATCCGATGCCGCCGACTCTTTCACATCAGAGAAGGTCATGCTCTTCTCAGCCGGCGCGAACGGGGCACGAACAGCGTGACGATACTGACCGCCGCCGCAGGACTCGACCTGTCCATAGGCCGGAACCAGCTGCTTGATTTCGGCAATCACTGAGGCCAGCGTAACCGCTTCGGCCCGAGGAGCCAGCCGGCCATAGAGATCGGCAAGAATCTCCAAGTCTGCGCGGGCATCGCCGAGAGGATTACGCGCCTTGCCAAGCTTGCTGAGCTGATGATCGAGGGACGTCACACTGCCGCTCTTCTCAACATCGGCAGCCCCGGGCAGAACCACGTCAGCCATTTCGGTAAGGCCGGAGGCAAGGATATCCTGAACCACCAGAAAATCGACTTTTTCCAGCGCTTTTTGCCAACGACCGCTGTCCGGGAAGGATACGACGGGGTTGGTCGCCGCCAGATAAAGCACCTTGATTTCGCCTTTTTCGATACCCTCAAGAATGCCCTGGGCATCGAGTCCTTTGGCAGGAAGCGTGGTGCTCCAGACCTTTTCAAACTCGGATTTGGCCGTGGCGAAAGCTTTCAACCCGGGGAGCAGATCGGTGGCCACGCCCATATCGAGCAGACCCTGGCTGTTCCCTTTTTCGTCGATCGGGAAGATCCCGCCAGCCTCGCTGCCGACCGCGCCGCATACCAGAGCCAGGTTGGCAATCGCCAGTACCTTACTCTCGGCCCCTTCACTGCGAGCCACATCAGCACCAAAGATGACGGCAACGTTCTTGGCATTACCCAGATAGACAGCGGCTTCTTCCAGCAACGCTGCGCTGACGCCGGTTGCTTCTGCAGCTTTTTTCAGATTCACCGACTTCAATTGTTTCTTGATATCGCCGGCATTTTTTACATATTTAGCCAGGTAGCCATCGTCTGCCAGCCCCTTGTCGACAATGATCTTCGCCAGGGCGCCGGCCAGGGCTACTTCGGATCCCGGCTTGTAATCAAGGTGGGTATTGGCGTAGCGGGTCAACTTGACCTGACGCATGTTGGCAACAACCAGCTTGCCATTCTGCTTGCGGGTGGCCTTTTCAATCTGCCAATCAATCGCGGGAACCTCGGCAGTGACATCGGCACCAAACACCAGCACGGCGTCAGCCTGGCCAATGCTTTCAATGGTGTTGCTGGCTCCGGCAAGACCCAACGCAGCATTCAGGGAATTGAACGCACGCAGTGCACCAAAACGGGCTTCACTGTCGATATTGTTGGTACCAACCGCAACCCGGAATAGCTTCTGAAACAGAAAGTTTTCCTCGTTGCTCAACCGGGGCGAGCCAAGAGCGGCAACGGCAGAGGGCCCAGCCTCGCGAACCTTGTCGGCAACCTGTCCGAGCACATCATCCCAAGTGGAAGGAGTGCTGGAGGTTCCCGATTTAATCAATGGCTGGGTCAACCGCTTGGGCGAATCGAGGTAACCATGGCCAAAAAAGCCGCCGACACAGAGGTTACCATTGTTGACGGTAGTCCCGTCGTCCGAGGTCATCCGCAACACTTTGCCATTTTTGACGTTGACATCCACCTGGCAATGGCTGGGGCAGTAGGTACAAACCGAAGGAACCTTGGTCAGTTCCCAGGGACGGGCTTTGAACTTAAAGGTCTTGGAAATCATGGTGCCGGTCGGGCAAACCGAAACGCAGTTGCCACAGAACTCGCACAGATCTACGTCCTTGTCGATGAAGCTCTTGTCCCCCTTTTCGTTGACGAACAGGGCACTGGAGCCGACCGTTTCGTGGCAGACCTTGACGCACTTTTCGCACAACACGCAACGGGACGGCACCTGCTGAATCAGCGGCCAACCGTTAATTTCGGGAGGGTTGACATCCTCGGCCTCAAACGGCTGCTGGGTGACATTCAGTTCGTAGCAGATGTTCTGCAGGTCGCACTCACCGGCTGCGTCGCAAACCGGGCAGTCGAGCGGATGGTTGACCAGCAACAATTCCACTATCTGCTTACGGATGGCGAACAGCTTCTCCGACTGAGTCGTGACGACAATGCCTTCCTTGACCACCGTATTGCAAGCGGTCATCGGTCGGTCTACGCCCTCAATTTCGACCACGCAGATCCGGCAGGCGCCGGTCGGGGAAACTTTCTGCAGCCAGCAGAGCGTCGGAATCCGTACGCCCACTTGCAGGGCTGCTTCCAGAATCGTCGATTCTGCGGGCACACTAGCGGTCTTGCCGTCAATTGTCAAAGTGACCATATGATTTCCACCTCAAAGCCTGGGTAAAGACGAAAGGGCCGGGGCACGGTTCACACCTGTTCCCCAACCCCTCGAACCCTGATAACGTTTTCTTTCAA
>JAQYWA010000269.1 GCA_030145265.1 Desulfuromonas sp.
CAGGGTGTTGCGGCCGATGCCGAGGGTCCTGGCCGCTTCGGTGATATTCCAGTGATGCTGGAGGAGGGTTTTGCGAATGGTTTCAAGTTCGGTGTCCCTGAGCCCCTGTTGTGGCTCGGGACACAGCCCCTTGCGGGCCATGACCCTGACCAGGCTTTTTTCCAGGCCGCGCAGGGAGTGGAGCATCTGCTGCAATTGACCGTCGCTCATCTGTTCAATGGTGTCTTCGCTGCCATAGTGGGTCCAGAAGTTTTCGACGGGGGCACTCCCCGCAGGATCGATATGAATGTTTTTCGCTGCCGCCGGTGGGGGATTACGCCGGGCGCCGAGCGTTTCCCCCAGATGTTCCGGTAGCAGGACTGGTCCCGCACAGAGCACTACGGCGCGGCGCAGGGTGTTGGACAGTTCGCGGATGTTCCCCGGCCAGTGATGTTGACTGAGCAGTTCCAGGGTAGCTGGGGCGATTTTCAGATCGGAGTTGAACTGCCTGGCGAAGAACTCTGTCAACTGGGGAATGTCTTCGAGCCGTTCCTGCAATGAAGGAATTTCCAGGCGCACTACATTGAGGCGATAATAGAGATCCTCGCGGAAGGTGTTTTCAGTTATGGCTTTTTCCAGATCGACGTTGGTGGCAGCGATGATCCGTACGTCGGTGCGGATCGATTTCTCACCGCCGACCCGCATGAATTCGCCGGTTTCCAGCACCCGCAGCAATTTGACCTGGATCAGCGGACTGGCATCGCCGATTTCATCCAGAAACAGGGTGCCGCGATTGGCCAGTTCGAAAATTCCCCGCCGGGTCTGGTTGGCGCCGGTAAAGGCCCCTTTTTCGTGACCGAACAGCTCGCTCTCCAGCAGGTTTTCCGGCAGGGCGCCGCAGTTGATGGGAAGAAACGGTTGCCCCGAGCGGTTGGAGGCGGCGTGGATGAAGCGTGACAGCACCTCTTTGCCGGTTCCGGTTTTTCCCTGGATCAGCACGTTGATATTTTTGCCGGCGATTTTGTGGGCCAGCGAAACCATCCGGTGCATGGCTGGTGAGCGTCCGACCTGAAAGCCGACCGCACTGGCAACGTCGGCCCATTCCTCATCGCCGGAGTGCCCCTGGCTAATGCTGGTGCCGTAGCTGGCGGCCCGGCTGACCAGCTTTTCAATCTCGTCGATATCCTCGAACGGTTTTTCCAGGTATTCGTAGGCGCCCAATTGAATGGCCGTGACGGCCGTTTTGATAGTGCTGTAGCCGGTCATGATGATGACTTCACACTGCGGCTGCTGTTGTTTGATTTTTTTTAAGAGGGTCAGGCCGTCGGTGTCCGGCAGTTTCAGATCGACCATGGCAACGTTGAAATTCTGACTGGCAAGTGCTTCGCTTGCGTCGGATTCGTTTTCCGCGGTGACTACTGAATAGCCCTGTCGGCTCAGCAGACGTCGGAAAAAGGTGCAGACATCCCCTTCGTCATCAATGATCAGTATCCTGGTTTGAGACACACCGTCCTCCCGTTGATTAATCACTGTAGTGGTCCTCTTCCGGTTCCAGCGGGAGCAGCAGCGAGAAGGTGCTGCCTTCGCCCGGAGTGCTTTCTACTTCGATCGTGCCCTGGTGTGATTCGGCGATGCCGAGGCTGACGGAAAGCCCGAGACCGGTCCCCTTGCTGGCTTCCTTGCTGGTGAAAAAAGGCGCAAAGATCTTCGGCAGATGTTCCGGCGGAATCCCGCTGCCGTTATCGGTGACGCTTATGACGGCCCAGCGTTGTCCTTTGCGCGTGATGCAACCGGTGCGCACCTTGATGATTTTGTCCCGATCAACCCCCTTGAGGGCGTCGCGGGCGTTGACCAGAAAGTTGGTCAGCACTTGCTGGATCTGCGGGCCGTTGGCGGCCATTTTGGGCAGTTTCGCATCGAGGTCGGCGACGATCTGGATCTGGTTGCGGTTGATCTGGTAGCGGATCAGCCCCAGCACCCGCTGCACCTCGGTATTGATGTCGGTGTCGCTGACCGGAGCCTGGTCCTGTCGCGAGAAGGTGAGCAGGTTTTGAATGATCCGTTTGCAGCGTAGACCGCAGTTGACGATGTCACCGAGCAGTTCAACGTCTTCGGAGTCGGCCGGGAGGGGTTTCAGAAGCATCTGGGCGGTTCCGATTATTACGGTCATCGGGCTGTTGAGTTCGTGGGCGACCCCGGCGGCCATTTCGCCGATCGCCGCCAGCTTGGCTGAATGAACCAGCTGGGCCTCGATCTTGGTCTTCTGGGTGACGTCCTTCATCAGAACTGTGATCGCCACCACTTGGTTGTCTTCGTTGAAGACAGGGTAGTAGGACATGTCGAGCAGGGTCCCCGCCGGGGTCTGCAGTCGGTGGAAAAACGGTGTGTGAGACCGTTTGACCTCATGCACCGGACAGTCTCGACATGGTTTCGTACGCCCCTTGAGGCGATTGAAGCACTTGTTGCCGGAGGCGTGTAACCAGGTGTTTTTGAGTTCTTCAGGGAGGCGGTCATTATGCAGAAGGACGTTGTAGTCGGTGTCGATCAGCAGGATCGGGTCGGTGACCGCCTTGAACGTTTCTTCCCACTCTTTTTTGGCTCGCGACACCTGCTTGTAGAGGCGTGAGTTCTGAATGCTGATCGACATCTGGTCGGCCAGGTGCTGGACAAAGCGCAGGTCGGCTTCGCTGTAGGCGTTTTTAGTGACGCTGGCGACAATCAGCGAGCCGAACACCTCGTTCCGCTTGAGCAGGGGCGCGACCGCAAGGCTTTTCAAGGGGACCGGATATTTCGGGTTGTTTCGAATGTGGCGAATTTCCTCCGAGGCCAGGTTGAAAATGCCTGCTTGTTTGTCGCGGATGACATTGAGCGAGGGTGAGTGTGCGGGAAACGCGTCGATCTGGCAGAAATCCTTCGGCATCATGGCTTTCAGCGAGAGCACGCCGTCGCGGGTGGTGACCAGTCCGAGAAAGTCGCAGGGGAGGGTTTGCGGCAGTTTGGCAAAGGTGCCCTCGATGATGTCGGCGACCGACATGTCGATGTTAATGTCCCGGGCCAGTTGGTGGAGAATCTCCAAGCGGCTGTTCTGCTGGAGGATTTCCTCATTACGTTTTTTTAGTTCGACGTAATAGTTGAGCTTGGAGGAATTAACCCCGGTCAGTTGTTCGATCAGCTTGTTCTTGCTGTCGGTCATTATTCTATCCTGTGTGGCATTGTTTCGCTATAGCGCGTTATGAAAAATGCGTGCGAGATCCTCGACCGTTGCGCTACGTGGATTTGTGACCAGGCAGGCGTCGTTCATGGCGTTGCGGCTGAGCAGCGGAATGAATTCCTCTCGCAGTCCCATGTCGCCGAGTCCTTTTGCCAGTCCGATGTCGGCGATCAATTCCCGGATTCCATCCACCGCCAGTCGGGCCCCTGACTCAAGATCCGTTTCGCGAACATTCTTGCCGAGTGCCCAGGCGATGCGCTTGAAGCGTTCCGGGCAGGCCGGCAGGTTGAATTCCATGACGTGAGGGAGAATCGCGGCATTGGC
>JAQYWA010000270.1 GCA_030145265.1 Desulfuromonas sp.
AACCAGACCGTTGCGATTCTCCATCAGGGCGTGCCCCATGAAGCAGAGTTTGGCTTCTTTGCCTTTGCCCTTCTTGAGCAACCGGGCATCCGGATCGGTTGTTGACTGGTGCGTATCGTTTTTGCGTTTCTGCCCTTTGAAATCGACCTCGGTATTTCGACCGCCATTCGCGGGCGGGTCCTGATCCTCATCATCCTTGGGGCGAAAGCTCTTCATCGAGGCCCAGGCTTCGATGAGGGTTCCATCGACGGTGAAATGCTCATTCGAGAGTAACCCGGCTTTTTCCGCCTGGCGCCTGATTGTGACAAAGAACTGTGTGGCAACGTCATATGCGATCAGGCGATCCCGATTCTTGGAGAAGGTCGAATGATCCCAGATTCTGTCATCCATGGATAGGCCGACGAACCAACGAAATAACAGGTTGTACTCCAACTGCTCCACTAGCATTCGTTCGCTACGGATGGAGTAGAGAAGTTGCAACAACAGTGCCCGTAGAAGTTGTTCCGGTGGAATCGACGGGCGACCAGTATGCGAGTACATCTCCTTGAACAAAGGAGCCAGATCAACTAGCGCGTTATCGACCATAATTCGGATCGGGCGCAGCGGATGATTCTTGGGAACCCGCGTTTCCGGGGAAACATAGCTGAACATCGCCTGCTGTTGTAATTCGCCACCACGCATAACGCTTTCTCCTGAAATATCAGTTGGTTATGCGCGAAATTATAGCAAAAACCCGGCTTTGGCTCTAGTGAAAACAGGGAGTTGGGCTAATTGTTTTTCAACAGCCTGCTAAGGTAAAGCAGGAAGCGCTGACCCCGGTGAAATTCGGGAACCAGGTAGTGGTAGTTGGTGTCGAACCACTTGGTCATCTCCAGGGGGGCGGTGCCTTCGGAGGACCCCGTCCCCTCGACTCCGCGCGCCATGGCGAAAAAGGTGCTCAGGTCCACCCGACCGCCGGAGAAGCCGAAATGTTCGGGAACGGTGCCGAGGGTGCAGCACATGTCGAGCACCTGATCGTAGAGACTGAAGTCGTTCGAGGGGATCAGGTCGATCCCTCTTCCCGATTGCAGCAGTCAGTTCTTTTTGCGGATCTCCGCCGCGCTTTGCAGCAGTTGCGCTTCGGTAAGGTCTCCTCTCCAAAAGGATTCCGTCGCTTTTTTCAGCTCGCGGTTTTCACCGATCCTCGGAAAGCCGAGGTTGTTCGTCAGGATGGCCACCTATCCCCCCAATCGAATTCCCTGTCCATCCGAAGTTTCCGGACGGCCACGAATTACCGGTCACTTGATTTTCAGCAGCCGTCCGAATTCCTCGGCCAGCTCAAAAGCCGCATCGACGTTGCGGGGATTGCGTGAATCGATGTACTCGGCGTTGACTCCGAGGCGCTCGGGCGGGAAGCCGATTTCTCCGGCGAAGGTGCTGATACGCTCCCACACCTCCAGCAGGCAGGAGATGGACGCCTCACGCATGCTGCGCGCGCCCCGCAGCATGCGCTCCACGTCTGCCGGGAGGTAGACACCCAGAAAATTCTTGGCGAAGGTGATGTCCCTGGCGTTGACGAAGGGCGAGAGGGTCAGAAAGATCTTGGGGATTTCCTCCGGCCGCAGCCGGCGCACGAGATCCAACAGCAGGCAGCACATCCATTCGCTCTCGTAGATGACCTGGGTGGTGAAGAAGGTGAGGCCGAATTTTCGGACCTTGGTCTCGATCCGATCCGCCTCGTCCACGGTGGCCGGCCGGGGCACGAATTGCCGGCGGCGGGTGGGGATGATGATCCCTCCGCAACGGAATTCCCTCTGTTGGGCGATGCGGGCGGCGTCCCCGACCTGCAGGGCCCCTGCCTTGTAGCGCTTGGTGCTCGAGTCGGGTCCAACCAGGAAGATGTCCCGGCACCCCAGATCCTCAAGTTTAGCGAGCCACCTCTCCAGCTCTTCCTGCGTGCAGGTGACGGAGACCTTGTAGAGGTTGACGGGTTTTCCAGTCAGTTCCCGAAGCCAGGCGGCGAACTCGTCGTTGGGCACCCGGGCCTTCTGACGGCTGAACTCCCCTACATCCTGAATGTCGGGGACGCTGATGGCGTGAAAGGCGTTGTAGCAGGAGAAGCAATTGCGCAGAAGGGCAAAGGCCTTGTCCCGGTCGGCGATAGCCGGCGGGCAGGCTTCCAGAATGACCCGGGCCTCGGCCATGGAGGCAGCAACGGTTGTGCTTCGGCCGGTGCGCGGGGAGCGTTGTCCCGTTGACTCGGTGTTTTTTGGGATCATCAGGCACACCTGCCTTCCCGAGGTAATGGGTAAAATACCGGTCGGTTCCTTTAACTCCTGATCCGTAAAAATGAGGGCTTATTAAGCGTAAGCAAAATGCACTTTTAAGTATAATCGATGCGAAGAAGTTCGCCAGGATGGTGGAAGACAATCTCGGTTTGCTTTTCAGCGGCTCTTAAAACCCCTGACCTATAAGAAGGTGCCACTCGATCTGGTGATCAGAATGGCCCCAAGAAGGTGTCGTTTAAGTCACGGCAATTTCAGATAGTAAAAAGTGTCCTGCCAGTCGTGAGTTGTTGGACGGTCGCTATCCCCATGGAGTAGCCATTGATCGCCCTACCGAGTTACTCAACTTGACGTGGCTGGAGGGAAAGCATCAAACGATTGTGGATTTATGGACTACGTCCCCATGTCCGATGTTGCGCCCCCCCTCACTCCAGGTAGAAGAGCCCCGCCGGCCCGATGAACAGCGCCGCGGCCAGTGCCCAGAGCGGTTCCTCCAGCGGGACTCCGACCAACCGCACCCCCCAGAGCGCCTCCAGCTCCCACCAGCTCTCGATAATGCCGGGAAACAGTACCAGGAAATAGCCCCAGTAAAAAAACCACATCAGCGACGCCACCAGCAGCGCCATCCGCAGGGCAGGACAGACCCAGCAAGGGCGCTTCAAAAGGATCACCCCGGCACTGACCAGGCAACTGGCGGCGATGGCGTAGAGCGAGTTGATGGCGTAGCAGTGGACCAGCACCCAGAAGGTGCAGATCCCCGGCCAGAGGGTGAAAAAACGCCCGGCAAACCCCTCCCGAATCCTGTCGAGTCCGCAGGTGACCCCGGCCAGCGCCAGCTGCTGCCAGAACAGGCCGATGCAGATCCCGGCAAAGGCGAAGGAGAAGAGCAGATCCTCCACCCCGAAGCTCAGCCGGCCGAGGGAGATTTTCACCAGGTATTCGGGGTGCCAGTAGTCGGTCAGGTGCCAATACTCGAAGCAGGGGCCGACTACCATGAAGGCCGCGCTCCCCTTGAGCATCGCCGAACGTCCCTCGTGGCAGCAGGCGAACAACATCCCCCAGCCCCCCAGAAAAAACAGCCCGCCCAGCAAGCCCGCCGCTTCACGCATCAATTCTGCCGCCTTTCGTTGCAGGAATACCCTCCTCCAGATATTTTCTCCGAGTTTTTCCTCCTGTCAAACCGGCAAAAAACCAGGCCAGTTTTCCGGTCGGTCGGGTTGGC
>JAQYWA010000271.1 GCA_030145265.1 Desulfuromonas sp.
GCTGGCGCCTTCTTGACCGGTTCGACCCTTGGCCGCTTCTGCTTAACCGGTTCGATCCTGGCCGGCGCCTGCCGGCTGCGCTCGGCTCGTTCACGCGCCTGTTTGTCCCGAACAATCCGTTGCCGTTCCTGCTCGCCGCGCACAACCCGTTCCCGGTCTTGACGAGTACGGTCGATTCTTGTCCGGTCGTCACCGCGCCGATCGCGATCCAGGGTCTGACGTTCAGGAAAACCACGGGTGTCGCGGTGAAAATCCCTGGTGCGATGCGGAAATTGGCCGTATCTACGGGCGGTGTACTTATCGCGATAGGCGACCCCGCGCCGGTGCCTGGGGGCGTGCTGCCAGCGGCCGGGCTTTTCTACCCAGCGATCATGCCTGACATATCTGGGTCGCTTGTGCGCATCGATGTGAACATAGTGAAGGTGCCAATCGAAATAACTCCAGGTGCCGAAGGAAAAACCGAAATATAAGCCGGGCCAGTAGGAGATGCCAAACCCAAGGCTCACCCCTGGGGGCCCCCAGTAGTAGGGCGGATAGGCAGGATACCACCACGAGCCATAGATAGTGTAGGGATCATAGTACGGCACATAGATGACCCTGGGATCGGCCGGCTCGATGATGATCGTCTCTCTTTCGACAATGACCTTCTGCTCGGCGTTGCTGGAGAGGTTGCTTTGAGCATAAGCTCTGGTTCGCAGGTCCTGGACCGTGGCCATGACCTCGGCTTCCTGGGCGAGAAAGGCGTTGCCGAGGTTGGTGGTCTCAGTGATCCGTTCGCTCATCAGGGCCAGGATTGACGGGAAGTGACAGATCGCCTTGACACTGGGATCCCATTCCTTGTCCAGAAGCGCCGCATCCAGGTCTTCGTCCGTAAGCTCCGGATTCATCCTGACCCAGCGATCGGCCTCGATCACTTCAATGGGATAGGTCGAGGCCATCAGCACCTGAGACAGGAGCGCATCGGGATAGAGAGCGATGGGCGCCAGCATCTGGGTGAGCTCCTCCCGGCTGTATTTTTCGGACGGCTCCAAGTAGTCAACTTCCTGGGCCTGAACCTGCTGCGGGGTCAAAACAAGGCAGGAAACAAAGAAAGAAAGGATGAACAATCCAAGAGCCAGAGGGAAGATTGTCGCAGACTTCATGACGACCTCCTGAAAGCCGGGACGGCACTGGCCAGGACCTGGCCGGTCACCGGCAGCAGTGCCATAGTGGAATGCGAAATGTGGATGGTTCTCGTTGTCCTGTTCATTTCGACCTCCTTTGTCTCTGACGGTTTACGGTGAAGGAGCCAATGCCGGCCCCCTGACATTCTTGATTATCAGTCTAACCGCCGAATACGCAGGAAATGTGGAAGAAATGTGAAAGTTGTCGTTGCCGGGTGACGATCTTTTTTACGCCAAGTTGTGCCAGAAACAAAAACAGGGACCCTTGCCGGAGCTGCTCCCGTAGGGAAGTATACATCAAATAGCATATTTTTCTGGCGATGCCCGCCACCACCGCAGGGATGATTCTGTGCATGTTCCAGGTCGTGCAATGGAGCGTCAATAGCGGGTTCATGCCGTACCTCTGGTTCGGACGCCAGGGGTTCAAATCCACTCGCCCCGACCAATAC
Organism: Desulfuromonas sp.; assembly: GCA_030145265.1. Lineage (GTDB taxonomy): Bacteria > Desulfobacterota > Desulfuromonadia > Desulfuromonadales > Trichloromonadaceae > Trichloromonas. The sequence goes on from JAQYWA010000271.1 coordinate 1,613, forward strand.
TTGTCCATAGATTTCAAAAGAAAAGCCCCACTCCCTGTATAAGGAGTGGGGCTTTTCAGTTTGACAGATTTCTACCGTCGAAAGCCTCGCTGGCAAGAGACGAGGGGAGTAGAAGTGGAAACCGGTGCGACCGCCACCAAAGGGTTACGACTTGCTCCCCCGGCGACCGGTCTTGGGCGCGGGACGTGGGGCTGCGGTTTTTTTCGGCCGGCCAGTCCTGGTCTTTAGCGACTTCTGCGCCTTCGCCGGTTTTTTTGCTGCCTTCACCGGCTTGGCCAGTGCCTTTTTGGGTTTGGCCGGTCCGTTTGACTTCTTTTTTGGTTTCGCTATCATCCCCCGCTTGACCGCAATCTGCGGAAATTCCGCGACCGTCTGCCGTGGGATCGCATACTTGAGCAGCTTTTCAATCTCGGCCAGCAAGGCCTGCTCTGCCGGGCAGACCAGCGAAAGGGCCACCCCGTCCTCTCCGGCCCGGCCGGTGCGGCCGATCCGATGCACATAGTCTTCAGGGACCTGGGGCAGCTCGTAATTCACCACGTACGGCAGGCGCTGAATGTCGAGCCCGCGGGCAGCCACATCGGTCGCCACCAGCACCCGCAGCTCCCCCTTCTTGAACTCCGCCAGGGTGCGCGTCCGCACCGACTGACTCTTGTTGCTGTGGATGGGGGCGGCCTTGATGCCGTCGAAGAGCAATTCGGCGGTCAGCTTGTCGGCGCCGTAGCGGGTGCGGGTGAAGACCAGGACCTGGTTCCACTCCCCTTTGCGAATCAGGTGCGAGAGCATGTCCCGCTTGCGACTTTTTTCCACCGGATAGACCGCCTGGGTCACCGCATCGGCGGCGATATTGCTGCGTGCCACCTCGACCCGCCGCGGCTGATCGAGCAACTCGTCGGCGAGTTTCTTGATGCTATTCGAATAGGTGGCCGAAAAAAGCAGGGTCTGGCGCCCTGCCGGCAGATATTCCGAAACATTGAGGATGTCGTCGATAAACCCCAGATCGAGCATGCGGTCGGCTTCGTCCAGCACCAGAAACTCAATCTTTGAAAGATCAATCGTGCCCCGCTGCGCGTGGTCAAGCAGTCGTCCCGGTGTCGCCACCACTATATCGACGCCGCGGTACAGCCGCTCGATCTGCGCCTGGATATTGACCCCGCCGTAGATCATGGTCGAGCGCAGCGACAGGCGCCGGCCGTAATTCTGCATCTGTTCGCTGACCTGGGCCGCCAGCTCGCGAGTCGGCACCAACACCAGCACGCGCGGGCGTCTGCGCTTTTGCGTGGGGACCTTTGCGCTCAGCATCTGCACGATCGGCAGGGCAAACGCTGCGGTTTTGCCGGTGCCGGTCTGGGCTCCCGCCAGCAAGTCACAGCCCTCCAGAATCACCGGGATCGCCCGGGTCTGAATCGGGGTCGGTTCGGTATAGCCCTGAGTGGCAATCGCGCTCAGCAGTTCGGCGCACAGGCCAAGAGAATCAAAAGACATTGATCAAAATCCTTGTGTAAAGAGATCCGACAGGAAGCTGTCGGACTGAGCTGGATGGAGCAACCACATGTTTCGCAAAAAAACGGCCAGACAAGGACGTGTTCGGAACCTTAGCGGATTGCCCCATAACTGTCAATTGCGCGAAGGTTAAGTTCTTATGACGTAAGCAGATTTCCACCCTAAACGTCAATCTCCGTGATGCGGTCAGCACCGTCGGAATCGGCGGCGGGGATAACGGAGTCTATCGGGTAGGAGGCGGGGTCGCCCCCGCCGTCCTCCCACACCACCGTGCGTACGGTTCCGTACACGGCGGTTCACGTGGCGTTCTGAAAGCGTCGGAGTTGGTCACTTAACGACACCAACCCCGCTTTGTCGAAGTAAGATTT
>JAQYWA010000272.1 GCA_030145265.1 Desulfuromonas sp.
ACAGAGCCGCCCATTCCATGCTGGCGGGAACCGCTCTCGACTCAGGTACGACATCAGCCTGGGTGAAGGCATATCCCAACACCTTGAAGATATAGCCCGCCGCCAGCAAACCGCCGAGGATCATGACCGCCACAAGGCCCCATCTTCCCTGCGTCAGGGCCGCTTCAAGCATCAGCCACTTACCGATAAATCCACCGCTCGGCGGCAGCCCCATGATGCTCACTCCGGCCAGCGCGAAGGCACCCGCGGTGAGCGGCAGACGCTGCACCACCCGATCCAGATCGGCGATGCGGTCATGCCCGCCGAAGTGCAATAGATTGCCGGCCGCCAGAAACATGGCCGCCTTCGCCAGGGCGTGAGAAATCGCTAGGTACGCGACCGCGCTCCAGGCGGCGACACCGGCGGCCGCGGCCAGCGGAAACGCCAAAAACAGGTAGCCAATCTGGGCGACGGTGGAATAGGCCACCAGCAACTTCAGCCGGGTCTGACGCAAGGCCTGCAGTGAGCCCCAGAGTACGGCCGCGGCACCGAGCAGTCCGAACAATCCTTCGACGCCCCCGCTAGGAGAGTCGAAGATCTCCAGCCACAAACGCAGCAGGATATAGAAAGAGGACTTCACCACCAGCGCCGAGAGCAGCGCACTCACCGGTGCCGGGGCGCTGGCATGGGCGGGCGGAAGCCAGAAATGCAACGGGAACAGCGCCGTCTTGAGCAACAGCCCGGCCCCCATCAGTCCCAGCGCGGCCCAGACTGCGGGAGAGGCCTCGACCCGCACGGCAAGTATCGCGATGTCCACGCTGCCGAAGCGGTGATAGAGCAGCGCAACGCCAAACAGGTAAGCGAGCGATCCCAGCAGCGCTGCCAGCAAATAACGCATGGCCCCGCTCAGCGCATCCCTGCCGCCCGGCAACGCCGCCAGCGCGACCGCCGCCAACCCCATCATCTCAAGGGTAACATACAGGTTGAAAATATCGGCGGAAAGAAACAGGGCGTTCAGCGCGGCCAGCAGGAACAGCCACAGCGGCCAGAACCGGGCCGAATGTTCGCCCTGGAAATAACCCGCCGAATAAACGCTGACGCCGAGTCCCACCAGGGCCGTTGCCGCGAGCATCAACAGGCTCAGACCATCGGCATACAGATCAATGCCCAGCGGTGCGCCCCAGCCGCCCACGGCGTGACGATAGACGCCATCATTGAGGACCTGCCAACCCAGACCTGTGACCGACAGGGCTACGGCAAAGGCCGTAACCAATCCCACTATCCTCGCCATCCTTGACCAAAGGAAGCAGATCATCCCTCCCGCCAGCGGCAGCAGGATCAGCACGACACCCCAGGGAATATCCGCGCATACCTCACCCATCGGCGCTACTCTCGTCGATCATCTGGGAGCTCGGCGCGCCCGGTTGCCGCGCTCAGCTTCAACATCAAGGTGAGGGCAAAGGCCGTGGCCGAGACGGCAACCACGATTCCGGTGATAACCATGGCGTGGGGCACCGCATCCGGCCGAGCCTCCCCGGTACGCCGTGCCAGCGCCACCAGAACCAGGAAGACCCCGTTTCCCATCACGTTGAGCGCCAGGATCTTGCGCAGCAGGTGCGCGTGAACGATCAGGGCGTACAGCCCGAGGGAAAATAGCCCCACGCCCACCAGGGCATAAAGAAATGCGGCACTCATCTGTGATCCTGTTTATTCGGAGGGCGGCCACCCAGAAACAGGGCGGCCAGCGTTACACCAATAGAGACTGTCGCCGCGGTCTCGAGAACCAGGATCAGGATGCCCGCCTGCGCCGGGGGATATTTCAGCAATTGCCCTTCCATCAGCAGAGTGAACACAGCCATTGCCAGGAAGATACCAGAGCCTGCGACCAGAGCGAGTCGCAAAGGCAGTGCCGCTAGACCAGCGTGGAGGCGCCAACCGGCCAATAGCAGCAGTACCCCGGCCGCGCCCAGCACCGAACCCGCCTGAAAAGCACCGCCAGGCGCATGGGCACCGACCCACAGCAGATAACCGGCCACTAAGATCAGCACCGGAGCCAGGAGGCGCGACAGGGTGTCCAGCACTAAGCCCGGAGCGTCCTCGCGGCGCAGGGCCGCTCCACCAAGCGACCAGACACCCAGCAGCGCTAGCAACAACACGACCATTTCCAGAAGGGTGTCGTAACCCCGGAAGTTGAGCAATACTGCGGTCACCGGGTTGCTTACCCCGCCGGTTTCGAGATTCGCGGCGACCTGTGCACTCAGTCCGACCGCATCAGGCGGCAGCGACAAAACCACATACCCGAGTCCGGCAGCAACCGGCAATAGCACGACCACCGGCAGCCACTGCGGGTTTCGGACCTTCAGCCCCTTTTTTTCTGGCTGTCCTGCTACCTCCACGTTCGTCTCCGATGAGCGCAATCTCGCCAACGCAGCCAGCAGCAAGGCGCCGGTGAGTCCGGCGCCGATGGCCGCTTCGGCAAGCGCGACATCCGGCGCATCCAGGCTCACCCAAGCCATCGCCAGCAACAGGCCAAAGGCAACGAACAACACAATGGCCCTGAACAGATCCGGGCAGGCCAACGCCCGCCAGGCCAACCACAACAATCCCAATCCCAAAAAGGTATCAAACGTCCATTGCAACAAGATCACCGCTTCCACGGCAGTATTCCTCTCTGCAACGCTCCTCCAGCGACCAGGTGGGCAACACTGGCCCCGGCGAGCAAAATCAACAACCAGATCAGCAACAACTTGCCCGCCGCGGCCCATGATTCCGCCTGCACGGCCAATCCCACCACCATCAGGCCCAAGCCCACGTTATCGGCCTTGGTCAGCGCGTGAAGCCGGGTATAGACATCCGGAAAGCGCAACAGTCCCAAGGTGCCCGCCAGAAAAAAGACGGCCCCGGCGATCAGCAGCGCGGCGGAGAGATAATCACTCAGAATCATGACCTGTCTCCTGGTCCGGCCAGGCTCGCCGCACGAAAGCCACTGCCGTCACTGCGGCCAGCAGGGCGAACACCAGGGCCACATCACGCAGGGGTGGATTGCCGTAGGCCTGCGCCAGCAGCAGCAGCACGGCCACCGCGGTGGTACCGAATAACTGCGTAGCCAGCATACGATCGGCGGCGGTCGGACCGCGAAGCACGCGCCACATCCCGGCACCGAGGTTCAGCAGCAGAAACAGCGCCAATACAAGGTAAAGAATTTGCATGAGTACTCAACCCTCCACCGTGACCGGCGTTGCGAAGCCGGGCGGCTTGATCGCGAGCACGGAACAATCGATCTGGGCCAGAATCATCTCCGCTGTATTGCCCATGATGAACCCGGAAACACCCGTGCGGCCCACCGTGCCCATAACGACAAGATCGGCTTCGATCCGTTTGGCCAGCGCCGGAATCTCTTTATGCGCCCAACCCTTCACCAGATGCGTTCGGGGTTTGAGATAAGCCATGGTCTCCTGCCCCAGGTTGCTGGCCAACTCGCCCATGAGTGCATCCAAA
>JAQYWA010000273.1 GCA_030145265.1 Desulfuromonas sp.
CAGTATGGCACCTGTCCCCCTTGAGGAACAGCTTCATGTTTTCCCTTCTGCACAGACGGCAGACGGGACCGGTGTATCTAGCCAACGTTCGACCTCCTTATATAGTTAAACTCTTCTGCGCTTCGGGGGGCGGCACCCATTATGGGGAATCGGGGTGACGTCCTTGATCAGGGTAATATTGAGACCTGCCGCCTGCAGGGCACGCAGAGCCGACTCACGACCGGAGCCCGGACCCTTGACATGCACAATGACACTACGCATGCCATGTTCCTGAGCCTTTTTCGCCGCATCCTCAGCTGCAACCTGAGCCGCAAACGGGGTGCTCTTGCGGGAGCCCTTGAATCCCCGGCCACCAGCGGTAGACCAGGAAATCACATTACCGCTGACGTCAGTGATTGTGACGATAGTATTGTTGAAGGTCGCCTGGATATGAGCCACTCCATTGGCAACGTTCTTCTTTTCAACTTTTTTTCTTACGACTTTCTTACCGGGCTTAGCCATCATTCCTCCAGTTATTTCTTCTTGCCGGCCACAGTTTTGCGCGGGCCCTTGCGAGTACGGGCATTGGTCTTAGTCCCTTGCCCGCGAACGGGAAGACCACGACGATGCCGCAGGCCGCGGTAGCAACCGAGGTCCATGAGACGCTTGATATTCATGGACACCTCGCGCCGAAGATCACCCTCAACTTTAGCGTCACGATCCATGGTCTCGCGGATTTTGCCGACTTCAGCCTCAGTGAGATCATCGGTCCGGGTATTTAAATCTACGCCAGCCTTGGTCAAGATCTCCTGGGAGGAGGAGCGGCCGATGCCGTAGATATAGGTGAGAGCCACCTCAATCCGTTTATTTCTTGGTAAGTCAATACCAGCAATACGTGCCAATTTCTATGCCTCCTAATCCAGTTATCCCTGTCTCTGCTTATGCTTGGGGTTTTCACAGATAATCCGGACAATCCCTTTGCGTTTAATAACTTTACACTTGTCGCAGATTGTCTTAACCGAAGCGCGGACTTTCATCGTTCATTCCTTTACTCGTCAAGTTGCTTAAAAAACAAATTTATTACAGCGCTGAATAATGATCTCGCAGTTACGGCAGAGTCAGGACCTCTGGGCCGTTTTCCGTGATGGCAACTGTGTGCTCAAAATGGGCCGAGGGCCTTCCGTCAACAGCGACAGCCGTCCAGCCATCCTTCAATATAGTAATTGCCGGACTGCCGGCGTTAATCATAGGCTCAATGGCCAAGGTCATTCCGGCACGAAGCCTGGGGCCCTGACCACGCGAACCGAAATTCGGAATCTGCGGCGATTCATGGAGTTGCCGGCCTATACCATGACCGACAAACTCACGAACAACGCTGAAGCCCTCTTTTTCCACACAGGACTGCACCGCATTGGATATATCAGACAGTCGCCCACCCACTACTGCTGCCGCTATACCCAGGTCCAGCGACTGCTGAGTTACTCTCAGCAATCTTTCAGTTTCGGCGTCTACCTGACCCACCGGAACGGTAATCGCAGAGTCGCCGTAAAAACCGCCTTTAATAACACCGAAATCGATGCTCAGAATATCGCCTTCTCGAAGAGGAACATCATCGGCGAAGCCATGCACAACTTTTTCGTTCGGCGACGAGCAGATCGTGAAGGGGAAACCTCCGTAGCCCTTAAAGGCCGGACGTACCCTGCGCCGCGTGCATTCCTGCTCGGCAAACCGGTCCAACTCAAGAGTCGTGACCCCAGGGACTATCTTTTCGCGAAGCTGCTGAAGAATCTCGGCTACAACGCGCCCCGACTCACGCATCTGCTTAAGCTCGGCGGGGGACTTGAGAACGATCACCCGAACCGCCTAACCGGCCTGGAGGCCCTTCAAAATCAGATCCTGAACCATCTTCATCTCCAGCATCCCATCAATCTTCGACAGCAGCCCGGCGTCACGATAATAGGACACCAACGGAGAAGTCTGTTCACTATAAACATCAAGGCGACGACGGATGGTCGCCTCCTGATCATCGTCCCGCTGCAGCAACTCACCATTACAGGCATCACATTTGCCGTCTGCGGAAGGCGGATCAAACTTAACATGGAAACCACGCCCGCAATCGCGGCAGGTACGACGACCGGTCAACCGCTCAACCAAAGCCTCGGCATCAACCTCAAGCGAGATTACGGCATCAAGGTCCTTGCCAAGCTCAACCAGACTTTCTTTCAATGCATCAGCCTGGGGCACAGTCCGAGGAAATCCATCGAGAATAAAACCCTCGGCGCAATCAGCCTTCTGCAGACGCTCGCGAACGATACCAACCACGACTTCATCAGGAACCAGTCCACCTGCATCCATAAACGATTTGGCCTTAACCCCCATCGGGGTACCTTCCTTGACCGCCGCTCGAAGAATATCCCCCGTAGAAATCTGAGGAATACCGAAACGGTCCATCAACATCTTAGCCTGCGTACCCTTACCGGCCCCAGGGGGGCCAAGCAGAATGAGTTTCATAGCAAATAGTTCCTCTTATCCGTGACGGCCCTTGAGGGTAACGCCCTTCATAAAACCTTCGTACGATCGGGAAATCAGATGCGCCTCAATCTGGGACGCCGTATCCAAGCCGACACCGACAACGATCAGCAACGAGGTCCCGCCAAAGTAAAACGGCAGACTCAATTTGCCAATCAGAATGGTCGGCAGCACACACACAAGGGACACATAAATCGCGCCAGCAAAAGTAAGCCGCCCGAGAACCATATCGATATACTCAGCGGTCGGCTTGCCCGGCCGGATCCCAGGAATGTACCCACCCTGCTTCTTCACATTGTCCGCGACGTCAACCGGGTTGAAAGTCACAGCCGTGTAGAAGTAACAGAAGAAGACAATTAATGCAACGAAAAAAACATTATACAGCCAGTGACTCGGAGTCATCATTGATGCCAGAGTCTGCACCCAGGTCACGTCGACCAGATTCGCAACCGTTGCCGGAAACATGATGATCGAGCTGGCGAAAATCGGCGGGATAACGCCGCTCATGTTGACCTTCAGCGGCAAGTGGCTGGTCTGACCGCCGTAGTTGCGCATCCCGACCACCCGCTTGGCATAATGGATCGGCAACCGACGCTGACCGCGCTCCAAAAAAACGATAGCCCCGATCACAACAACCATCAGCACAAGAACAGCCAACGTAACCACCGGGGTCAGGGCTCCGGTAAGGATCAGGCGGATCGAGTTGACGACAGCCGACGGCATGTTGGCGACAATCCCGGCAAAAATAATCAACGAAATGCCATTGCCAATTCCCCGCTCGGTAATCTGCTCACCAAGCCACATGATGAACGCTGTACCAGCTGTCAGGGTGATGACAGTCAACAGGATAAAGCCTACCCCCTGGTCCGGCACCACCAGCTCACCAGCCGGGCCGCGCATGGTCTGCAATCCTACGGCAATGCCGGTCCCCTGAATGATCGAGAGGAGCACGGTGCCGTA
>JAQYWA010000274.1 GCA_030145265.1 Desulfuromonas sp.
TTGGCGCGCAGCAGGTAGGCCGCGCCCAGCAGCAGGTTGAGGGCTACGGTGACAACCTGTCGATTACTCGGGACTTCGAGGAAACTCCCTCTTGTCCATTCGTTGAAGGCGCCCATAGCCGGTCCGCACCAGATCTGGTAGTCGATTTTGCGGGCTGCTTCGCCCAGGTTGGCCCAGACCGGCGATTGCCCAAGGTACCAGCGGAATATCAGGGCCATCTTGTGCTTGGGATCACGCGCGGCTTTTTCTACCTGCCGGGGATCGCGTACGCTGAAGTAGGAGCGGGTCTGCTCCCAGATAGTCTCCAGCGTAGCGCGAAAAATGGTTTTTTCCAGCTTTTGCCGTTCTTCCGCGGGAAGCTCATCGATGCTGCCGTAGGAACGATAAAGCTCAAAAAGGCGGGCCGCGCGCATGGAGAACATGGTGCCGCGTTTGAGGACCTGGACGTTGACCCCCATTTCGAACATATCGGCCGACGGGGCCATGGTGATATCGGCCTGGCGGGTTTCGGCGAGCATCTGCCGGACTTCATCGCAGGTCCCCGATTCGACGCAGGCCTGGTTGACGGTGCCGGTGACCAGGTAGCCTGCGCCCATGGCAAAGGCGGCCGCCGCCGAGGCCGGGGTGGCGATGCCGCCGCCGAGACCTACCCGCAGTTCTTGCTGGTAACGGTACTGGGCCTGGAATTTGTCTTTCAGCGCCAGGATCGAAGGGAACAGGGAGATGGCCGGGCGATTATCGGTGTGGCCCCCGGAATCCGCCTCGACGGTCACGTCCTGGGCCATGGGAACCCGCGCGGCCAATTGCGCCTGTTCGGGAGTGAGGGCTCCGCTGCTGACCAGTTCCCGCAGGAAACGCTCCGGCGGCGGGGCAAAGAACTTGGCGGCGATTTCTTCCCGGGAAATCTTGGCGATGATGCGATTGGGAGTGACGATCTGTCCCGCTTCGTCACGGCAGATACCCTGGGTCCGGTAGCGAACCACCGGCAGGGTCAGGTCAAGAAAAGCCGAGGCTTCGATCAGGCGAATGTCACGCTTCAGGTACAGCTCGACCAGTGCGTCTTCCAGGTCCGGTTCGTTGGGACTATGGATCAGGTTGACGCCGAAGGGGAAGTCGTTGCCGGCGGCCTGCAGCTTGTCTATGGCCAATGCTACTTCTTCGAGCGGTTGCCCGGCTGCGCCGAAAAAGCCGAGCATGCCGGCAGCGCCGAAGGCTTTAACCATGGCAACCGAACTGATTCCCTTGGCCATGGAGCCGCCGACGTAAGGGTAGCGCAGGCCGTGGTCGCGGCAGAAGTCCGGGCTGCCGAGCCGATCGGCAGGGCAGGGGGCGACCATGCCGATAAAGGGCGTTGTCGTGGCTGAGGCGTCCGTGGGTTGCCCAACCCTGATTGCCGGGGAACCGTCTTCGCTGGTAATGAACAGCGGACGATCGATTTGAAGCAAAGCCGTTTTCGCGGACAGGGAACCATTCACTTCAGGGCAAAATGTGCCCATGGTTTGAGGGGAACCTAGTGTAAAGCTGTTCAAAAAAAGGACTCCTTGAATCGCCAAGATGAGTATGCCCTGAGCAATGAGATGTATTATTCATCAGGTGGCAGGCACGGATCTAGATATCTTTGTTTCAAATCAGCTAATATGCCATTTTGCAAGGGAAATGGCAAAGTCTTTGTGTGCTTTTCCTGTAAGTGCAGGGATTGAATAGAAATGAAAAAGAAAGAAGCGCAGCGGGAATAAATCCCACTGCGCTTCTTGGTCGTCGGTCCGTATCGAGTTCACTCGTCTTCGGATATCTTAAAGACCTGCTGAACCCCCGGTCTTTGCTGCAGTTCTTCGAGAGAAACCCGGTGGGTGTCACCGATAACGCCTATGATGATTCGGTTGGCTCCGGTGGACTGATGAAAGTCGAAATCGCGTTCAATTAGGTATTCTTTGACCTGCTGCAGCAGGTCTTCGGTGACGTTTTTTTTCATGACAATGAGCATGTTATAGACCTTTCGTACGAATACGTTCGAGGCGACGGGATTCGTCGATCACGCGTTCGTACATGCGGACAATGGCACCGTCGTCGAGCGGACCCGGGTTGGCTGCCTTCATCGCCTCGAAAATTAGTTTTTCTCTCGACGGGTCATATACCGGCAACCCCAGTTCTTTCTTGATTTCGCCAATTTGCAGAGCCATTTCGGCCCGCTCATTGAAAACCCTGAGCAATTGTCGGTCGAGTTCATCGATTCTTATGCGAATTTCGTCAATGGTCAAATCCTGTCTCCTCTCTGGCGTCAGAACTGTTTCTGCAGCAGGGTGTCCTGTTTCCAGTGGATGTCGTCGGTCTCGGGGAAGTCGATGGTGTAGTGCAAGCCACGACTTTCTTCCCGCTGCAGCGCGCAGCGGACGATCAGTTCGGCCACCGTTGCGATGTTGCGAAGCTCGATCAAATCCGAGGTGATGTGGAAGTTCCAGTAATAGTCGGTGATCTCTTCCTGAATCATCTGGATGCGGCGCAGAGCACGAACCAGTCGCTTGCTGGAGCGGACAATACCGACATAATTCCACATGCAGCGACGGATCTCGTCCCAATTGTGGGCGACCACCACCTCTTCATCGCTGTCGGTCGCCGTGCCGCAATCCCAGGGTTCAATGGCGGGGAAGGTGTTGGGATGGCTGGTAAAGCGTTCCAGTGACCGCTGGGCGGCCCGGTTGCCGTAGACGACTCCTTCGAGCAGGCTGTTGCTGGCCAGGCGGTTGGCGCCGTGCAGCCCGGTGCAGGAGGATTCGCCGATGGTAAACAAATTCTGGATATCCGATTCGCCCCATTCATCGACTTGGATTCCTCCGCAAAGGTAATGGGCCGCCGGGACCACCGGGATTGGCTGGGTGGTCATGTCGATGCCGTAGGAAAGGCAGGTTTCGTAGATATTGGGAAAGCGCTCCTTGATGTAGTCGGCCCCTTCGTGGGTGATGTCGAGGAAGACGCAGTCGTCGCCGTGCATTTTCATTTCGTTGTCAATTGCTCGTGCGACGATGTCGCGAGGGGCGAGGTCTTTCAACTCATGGTATCGTTCCATGAATGCCGTTCCATCCCGCCGCTTGAGGATGGCTCCCTCGCCGCGAACCGCTTCGGAAATCAGAAACGATTTAGCATGCGGGTGGAACAGGGTGGTGGGATGGAACTGCATGAATTCCATGTTGGCGATGGTTGCCCCGGCCCGGTAGGCCATGGCGACGCCATCACCGGTTGCCACATCGGGATTGCACGTATATAAATACACCTTGCCGGCCCCACCGGTCGCCAGAACCGTAACCTTGGCGCCGAACGCTATGACTTCTTTATTGTCGATATCGAGGATATAGGCGCCGAGGCAGTTGTTGGGTTGGACGCGGCGGTGAGCCAGTTTGGCCTCGGTGATCAGGTCGATGGCAATATGGTTTTCGTAGACGGTGATATTGGGGTGTTG
>JAQYWA010000275.1 GCA_030145265.1 Desulfuromonas sp.
TAACAAAGGCCGAACGGCGAATCCCGTTAAACAGCGCCATCGTGCCGCCAATGAACAGGACCATCATGGCGGTCCCAAGGTCCGGCTGCTTCATTATCAGCAAGGCCGGCAATCCGAGCAGCAAAAAGGGAATGACCAACTGCTGCAGGCTATAGCCGCGGAAATGCCCCTGTTCTGAAAAATACCGGGCCAGCGCGATGATGATAACGATTTTCATCACTTCGCTGGGCTGCAGGTTGAACAGCCCAAGATTAAGCCAGCGGGTTGCCCCCATGCTGGTCTTTCCGAACAGCAGCACAGCAACGAGCAGCGCCACGCTGCCCACGTAGAAGAAAAAACCGAAATATTCGAGGTGCCGGTAATCGAAAGCGCTAACGGCCAGGGCAATGACCAGCCCCATGCCGAACCAGTACATCTGTTTGAGATAGATCGGGGTTCCGCTCGTTGCCCACGATGACGTGGCGCTATAGAGGTTAAGGATACCGATACCGGCCACCATGCCGACCACCAGCAGCAGCACCCAATCGAAATGGGTCAAAAGCCTTCTGTCAAACATGCCGTTCAGTCTCCTTCTGCCACGCCCTGAGGCGGTTTCTGCTCGTCGGCATCATTGACCAGGGGAATTGAGAAATACCGGGCAAAGATGTCCCTAGCTACCGGCGCCGCCGCCCCGCTGCCGCTGCCGCCGTGCTCGACCACCACGGCCAGCGCGATCTGCGGATCACCGGCGGGAGCGTAGCCGACAAACAGAGCGTGATCGCGAAAACGGTAGGCGGCCTCTTTTTTCGGCGTCTTGTCGTCCTGGTCCTTGAGCTTGACCACCTGAGAGGTGCCGGTCTTGCCGGCAATCTTCACCCCCTCCAGGCGGCTGCGCCAGGCAGTTCCGCCCGGTTCATTGACCACCGCCTCGAGCCCCCGTCGCACCATCTGCAGATCGGTGACCGAAAGCTTCGCCTCATTGATCACCTCAGGGGTCATCTGTTCCAGGATGTTGCCATCCAGGTCCTCGATACGGTTGACCACCTGGGGCCGCAGCACCGTGCCGCCGTTAGCCACCGCAGCCGTCATCACCGCCAGCTGCATCGGTGTAGCCAGCACAAACCCCTGGCCGATAGAGGAGATCACCGTTTCACCATTGTACCAGCGGGCTCCATACCGTTTCTTTTTCCACTGGCGATCAGGAATCAGTCCGGACTTTTCCCCTTCGAGTGAGAACCCGAGGGGGATACCCAACCCGAGCGACCTGGCCATGTCAGCAATACGATCAATGCCCAAGTCGAGAGACACCTTGTAAAACCAGACGTCGCAGCTTTCCTTGAGAGCCTTTTTCAAGTTGGTGCGACCGTGTCCACGCTTCTTCCAGCAGTGGAACTCCCGGTTGCCGAGGGGCAGGGAGCCCTGGCAGTCGACCGTGGTCGAAGCCGAGGCCACACCGGCCCGCAATGCCGCCAGGGCCGTCACGATCTTGAAGGTCGAGCCCGGCGGGTACTGCCCCTGGATGGTCTTATCCTGCAGGGGGTGCCGTGAGTCTTGCAGCAGTTCGATCCACTCCTTGCCGGAAATGCCACGGGCAAAAATGGCCGGATTGAAGGAAGGACGACTGACCATGGCCAGCACTTCGCCAGTCTTAACGTCGAGCACCACGACCGCTCCGGCCTCTTCTCCCAGGGCGACTTCAGCCGCCTGCTGCAGATCACGTTTCAGAGTCAGAAAAACCTTGTTGCCCGGTTGCGGATCCTGGGTTTTGAGAATCCGCAACTCCCGCCCCTTGACGTCGACCTCGAGCCGTCGCTCCCCCTCGATGCCTCTCAGGTATCTTTCGAAAAGCTTCTCCAGCCCGCGCTTGCCGACAAAATCTCCGGAGCGGTAATCACGGCCGAATGCCTCGCTCTGCAGTTCGTGCTGGGTGATTTCACCAAGGTAGCCAAACAGGTGCGCCGCCAGTCCGCCGTAGGGGTAGGACCGCAACGGCCGGACCTCGGTCAGCACCCCTGGCAGGTCGATGGAATTTTCCTGGATGGTTTCAAGCACATCCCTGCTGACATCTTCGGCCAGCGGAAAGGGCCGATAGCGGGGAAAACGGACACCGCTCTGCCAGCGTTTCTCCAGCTCGCCCCGCTCGACATCGAGATATGTGGCCAGCCGTTCCAACAGAAGCTCCTTGTCGTCTACCTCCTGACGCAGCACCGAAATTCCGAAGGCCGGCCGATTGTCGACCAACAGCACGCCGTCCCGGTCATAAATCGGCCCGCGCGGTGCGGCGATGGGAATGTAGCGGATGCGGTTTTTTTCCGACAACTGGCGATAACGGTCGACACTGATGATCTGCAGATACCAGAGGCGCAGGATCAGCAGCAGGAAGATAACCACTGCCGCCAGGGAAAAGAGCAGAAAGCGCTTTTTCAAACCGAGGATGTCTTCCCATCCGGCATTAAGACTCATAGTGTCTATCCAGGTGAGAAAACCCGGGGACCCCGGCCCCTCGAGCGAAACGACAGCGCAGCGACAAGGTTAACTTGAGCAGCACCAGGGCGCAGATCGTGTTCAGCACCGCCTCGGGAAGCAGGCGGGTGAGGATGACAGGCCACTGGCGCCCAGCTTCGGAAAAGAGGAGTAGCAGCGAAATCAGCACCGCCCCCTTGAAAAAGGTGGCGACGAAAGTCAGAATCAGCAGCAACGCCGAACTTTCGGTATTGAACCGGCTGGCCCCGGCCCGAACGGTGAGAAAAATGATCAGGAAAGTAATGCCGAACAGGCCGAAATCGCTGCCAGCAAAGACGTCCTCCAGGCAGCCGAGATACCAGCAGATCAGCCCACCGCGCAGGCAGGTTTCGGTAAGGCCGAGGTAAAGGACGAGAACCAGCAGCAGGTCTGGCTTGAGATATTCGGGGAGCAGGCGCGGCAGCACCGACACCTGAAGAAATATCAGGAAAAAACTGAGCAGTAGATAATAAGCGATCCGCTTCACTGCTTTTCTTTCAGCAGCACAAGAACCTCTTCAAGCCGCGAAAAGTCGACGACCGGCGTCACCTCGACCACCTGGAACAGCCCATGCTCCTCCCGCTCGACCCGTACCACCGTGCCGACCGGAAGCCCCTTGGGAAAAACCCCGCCGTTGCCCGAGGTAATCACCAGGTCGCCAACCTCGATGTCTTTTTCGCGCAGGGCAAAGTCGAAGTTCAGGCCGTCGCCGCGCCCCCGGCAAATCCCGCGGGTGCGGTTGCGCTGCACCAGCGTGGCAATCGCCGATGAGGCATCAGTGATCAGCAGCACCCGTGACTGGTGCGGCGCGGTGCGGATGATCCGTCCGGCAACCCCCTCGGCCACCACTACCGGCATCCCCTCGCGAACGCCGTCGTCGCTCCCCTTGTCGATCATCACGGTGCGAAACCAGCTGGTGGCGTCCTCGGTGATGACCTGGGCCGGCAGCGCCGTCAGGGA
>JAQYWA010000276.1 GCA_030145265.1 Desulfuromonas sp.
TTGACCCCGGACCAGATGCGTGAGCGGATCCGTGACGCCGGTGTGGTCGGGATGGGCGGAGCGACCTTCCCAGCTCATGTCAAACTGTCGCCGCCGGCGGAAAAGCCGATCGATACGCTGATCCTCAATGGCGTCGAGTGCGAACCCTACCTTACCGCCGACCATCGCCTGATGCTTGAGGAGCCGCAGCGCATTCTCGCCGGGATTGCCGTGATGCGGAAAATTCTTGGCGTCTCCAGGGCCTTCATCGGCATCGAGGCGAACAAGCCCGATGCCATCGCGGTAATGGAAAAATTTTGTGCCGGCACCGAGGTTGAGGTCGTGCCGCTGGCGGTCAAGTTTCCGCAGGGGGCGGAAAAACAGCTGATCAAGGCGATCACCGGACGGGAAGTTCCCTCCGGGGGGCTGCCGATGGATGTTGGGCTGGTGGTGCAGAACGTTGGCACTGCAGCGGCGATTCACGATGCCGTCTCGCTCGGCCGGCCGCTGATCGAGCGGATCTGCACGGTGACTGGACCCGGCGTGGTTGAGCCGAAAAACCTGCGGGTGCGCGTCGGCACCCCGCTGACGCATCTGCTGGCGCATTGTGGCGGTCTTTCTGGAGACCCCGCCAAGATCATAATGGGCGGGCCGATGATGGGAATGACCCAGCTTTCGCTGGAGGTTCCGGCTACCCGCGGGACGTCTGGACTGCTGTTGTTCCGTGAAGACGATCTGTCGCTGCGCCCGGAGGGGCCCTGTATTCGCTGTGGCCGCTGCGTCCGGGTCTGCCCCGCCCGCTTGCTGCCGACCACCATTGCCGCCTATGTCCGCCTAGAGCGGATTGAAGAGGCGGAAGCTTATGGCGCCATGGACTGCATTGAATGCGGCTGCTGTACTTATATCTGTCCGGCGGCAATCCCCCTGGTTCAATCGATCCGTAGCGGCAAGGCGGCCATTCTAGCCAAGAGAAGGAATGGATGACGTGACCAAGCCGGAGAAAACCCCCGTGTATATTTCGTCTTCCCCGCATGTGCATTCCGGGGAGACCACCGATAAAGTGATGCGGGCGGTCATCTACAGCCTGCTGCCCGCCAGTGCCGTGTCCGTTTATTACTTCGGCCTGCCGGCCCTGGCTCTGCTGCTGTTATGTACGGTTGGTTGTGTGGCGTTTGAAGCCCTGTGTCAGAAGATGATGGCCAGGCCATTGTCCGTTGTCGACGGCAGCGCGGCGCTGACCGGCCTGTTGCTGGCCCTCAACCTTCCGCCGGCCTGTCCCTGGTGGATGGCCCTGCTCGGTTCGGCGATGGCCATTGTTGTTGCCAAACAGGTCTACGGCGGCCTGGGCCACAATCCCTTCAATCCGGCCCTGGTGGCCCGCGTGGTGCTGCTGATTTCCTTTCCGGTGCAGATGACCACCTGGAGCGCCCCCGCTCCGTTCGGTTCATCGCTTGATGCGGTGACCATGGCCACCCCGCTCGGTGAATGGAAAACGGCAGTGATGCTCACCGGTAAACTGCCTGAATCCCTGCAGGCCGGGATCGGCCAGTATTTTGTCGGCAACATGGCCGGATCGCTCGGTGAGGTTTCGGCGCTGGCCCTGCTGATAGGGGCGGTCTATCTGTTCTGGAAGAAGATCCTGACTTGGCATATCCCATTGATTTACTTGGGGACCGTGGTGATCTTGTCCGGCCTGTTCTGGTTGATTGATCCGACGCGTTATCCGAATCCCCTGTTTCACCTGGTTACCGGCGGCCTGATGCTGGGAGCGTTCTACATGGCGACCGATATGGTCACATCGCCGGTCACGTCGCGCGGCATGATTGTTTTCGGCGTCGGTTGCGGCGTCCTGACGGTGCTGATTCGCTTGTCCGGCGGGTATCCCGAAGGGGTGTCTTTCGCCATCCTGCTGATGAACGCGGCGACTCCGCTGATTGACCGTTTTACCAGGCCGAAAAAATTCGGCGCCGTCCGGGTGGAGGGGTAGGATGAAAGATATCGTCAAGCTGGTTGTTGTCCTGACCCTGATTGCCGGTGGGGCCGGTCTGTTGCTGTCCCTGGTGGAGCAGGTCACCCGTGCGCCGATCGCCGAACAGCGCCGTCAGGAAACCCTCAAGGCGCTGCTGGCAGTAATGCCGCCCGTTGGTAATAGTCCTGACGCCGATACGGTGGTGCTGGTGACCGGTCAGGGTAAAAAGGGGCGGGTGCTGCAGCGGGTTTTTTACCGTGGCCGCAATCAGGGTGTTCTGGCCGGGGTCGCTTTCAAGGTGGTGGCCCCGGATGGCTATAGCGGCAATATCGAAATCATGGTCGGAGTCGATCCCGAAGGGACTGTAACCGGTCTCGAGATCCTTACTCACGCCGAAACCCCGGGTCTTGGGAGTAAGATCAAAGAGGCCTGGTTCAAGGGGCAGTTTCTTGGGAAAAATCTTGACAATGCGGACTGGCGGGTCAAGAAAGACGGCGGTGCTTTTGATCAGATTACCGGAGCGACCATTTCGCCGCGCGCGGTTGTTACCGCCGTGGCTGGCGGTCTGAAGTTTTACCGGAAGCATCGTGTCGAAATCGTTGCCGATGGGGGTGGACCACAATGAGCCTGATGAAAGAATTTTCCAAGGGGATCTGGCGTGAGAATGCGATTTTCAAGCTGGTCCTGGGAATGTGCCCTGCCCTCGCCGTAACGACCAGCGCCGAAAATGGCCTGGGGATGGGCCTGGCCACCACCTTCGTTTTGATCTGTTCAAACATTGCCATTTCCCTGTTGCGCAAGGTGATTCCCGGCGGTGTGCGCATTCCCGCTTTTATTGTTGTGATCGCCTCGTTCGTCACCGTGGTGCAGTTGTGCATGGAAGCCTATTTTTATGATCTTTATAAGGCCCTCGGTATTTTTATTCCTCTGATCGTCGTCAACTGCCTGATTCTTGGCCGGGCCGAGGCCTTTGCTTCCAAAAAAACACTAGTTCCTGCCGTGGCTGACGGGTTTGGCATGGGCTTGGGATTTACCCTGGGGCTGTTTGTGCTGGGTTCAGTGCGCGAATTGCTGGGGGCTGGGTGCATTCTCGGTGTTTCTCTCTTCGGCACCGCCTATCCTCCGTTCCTTCTCTTCATCCTTCCTCCGGGTGCGTTTATCGCCCTCGGTTTTTTGCTTGCCGGCATGAATCGTTTTGAGCGCCTGCGCAAGTAGGCTTGCCTGATTCCTTTTGTCGACAAAATCCCTGTGCCGGGTCCGGACCCTTCCGGACCCGCGCTCTCCTCCCGTTTGCTCTCTCTATTAATCCCCACAAACGCCCTTTTTATGCCCCTTCACGACCTTGCAGAGTGCATACTGTATACTGTATTTTTTCCTTGACAAAGAATTTGATTTGTCTTAACTTGCATCCCGCGAAGTAACGTAAACGCTATCCACTACCAAGACTCAATCTACCTTTGGGAGGAGCTAATTCATGCTTG
>JAQYWA010000277.1 GCA_030145265.1 Desulfuromonas sp.
AAGAACCCCCTTCCGGCCTCGGCCGACAAGGGGGTTGTAACTTCTTGAAATATAGTCGAAAAAACCGACCGTTCCTAGCATTATTCGCAGTAGCGTATTTTTTTTAGCTACCGTGACAGAAACCCGCGGGAAAATATCGACTGGCGTTCTGACCAGCAGGCGCTAAACTGCCATTATTGTTGTGCCATCTTATTCTTATGGAGTGCATTATGCCGGAACAACCCGGACAAAAATTTCTTGTTGTCGGCACCACCCTGGCCTACCTGCTGATCGGCCTGGAAGTGCTGTTCATGATCACTCCCTTTGCCATTTTTTTCTATTCGGTCTACGGCCCGATCCTCGAATGGTTCGCGTCCTCTCCTGCCACCGCCTGGCTCAACGAATTCTTCCTGCCGCACATGATTTTCGTCGGCGATCCGCTGCTGATCGGGCTGTCGTATCTGCAGACACTGTTCGCCATCGGCATGGTGCTGTTCCTGCTCGGCGCCATCCCGCTGTACTACGGTCGCCTGTTCAAAAAAGGGGTGGTCAGCTTCGGCCCCTACGCCCGTATCCGCCATCCCCAATACCTGTCCCTGGCCCTGTCGGGGTTCGGCCTGATGCTGTACTGGCCCCGCTTCATGGTATTGATTTTTTATGTCACCATGCTGTTCGTCTACTACCTGCTGGCGCGCAACGAGGAATGGCGGATGAACCGGGAACAACCGCGAAGCTACCAGGAGTACATGGCTCGCACCTGGATGTTTCTGCCAGGCGAACCGGGAGGGAAGCTCTATCGCCTGCTGTTCGGCTGGATCCCTTCGAAAGGGCTCGGCCTGTTGGCGCTCTACCTGGTGACCCTGGGACTATCGGTGCTGGCGGCGCTGGGTTTGCGGGCCTACACTCTCGACCGCCTGCCGCAAACGGTCAGCGGCGACATGCATCTGGTTTCGGTTTATCCCCGGTCGGTCGAGAAGCTGCAGCAGCTCTATGGACGGGCGCTCGAATCAGCCGAGATTCGCGACTTTCTGCAGACCAACCGCATCAACCTGGCCTACCTGATGCCGGGAGATTTTTTCCTCACGGGACTGCTGCTCGAAGAAGGGCCCCGCTTTTCCGAGACCAAACTCAAGCGCTATCCGCACCTGCGCAATGTCGAAAGGGGCAAACACGACGGCGGACTGGTCAAGTTCTTCCGCCTCGGCTACAAGTTTTTTCAAACCATCGGCTCCACTCGCCGGGTCTATGATTTTGAGCGGATCATCTTCACCCGCACCCGCGAGATCGACGGCCGCCCGGCCAGTCCCGAACGGGCCTTTGCCATCGGTGTGGTGCGCAACCCGGCCCTGGTCATCGACATCGACTTCGAAACCGGCGAAATTGTCTCGGTACAGACCGTCTCCGGCCTTCACAGCTGGGGCGAGTTGCCGATGCCCGTATTATGAACTGATGGAATCCACCATTCTCACCTGCATCGAATCGGCATAGACCGACCTGCCGCTGGCTGTGCTGGACCGGCGCAGCACAGCCAGCGCAACCGAACAGCCGCCAGCGTTAGCACCCCCTCAGCATAAAACTTCTTGCATTCCACCATAAAACCTGTATTATGCGCTGTTGGCAGTTCAACCCTCCGGCGGATTATTCCGCCCGAGTGAGGGCACGCCCCTTACCCATTCATCGATCCCTGACCCACCCGCTCATCTCCCTTTCGGAAACCGCGGCATTCATTCAGGTTAGCGACGATGTGAATGCCAATCCGGTGTTTCGGAACAACCCCGGCGTAGATACATGCGCCCGGCGGTTTCATTTGCCCGTTCCCCACCACCGTACCTGTTTCTGCCGTATATTCCGGAGCATCGGTTGCTTCGTCGGCAGACGCTTCTCTTTTATTGGCCCAAGCCCCGCCGGTCCGTTGACGAACCGCGCCCGGGAGAGGCCGAAGGATGCTTAATGTCTTTTGCAGAACTCAACCTGATCCCCGCCCTGCTTAAAGGGATCACCGACTGCGGCTACACCACCCCGACCCCGGTTCAAGCCAAAGCCATCCCCGAAGCCCTGGCCGGCCGTGACATCCTGGCCTCGGCCCAGACCGGCACCGGTAAAACTGCAGCCTTTATGCTGCCGGCACTACAGCTCATGTCCCAGCCTGTAGCCAAGCGACGCGGCGCACCTCGCGTCCTGGTTTTGACCCCGACTCGCGAACTGGCGGGCCAGATCCTCGATGCTACCCGCACCTTCGGGCGTCACATCAACCCGCGCTATGCACTGCTGCTCGGCGGCATGCCCTACCGTGAGCAGTTCAAATCTCTGCAGGCCTCGCCTGACCTGGTGGTCGGCACCCCCGGACGACTGGTCGATCACCTGAATCGCGGTTCGCTCGACTTGTCGCGGCTGGAGATCCTGGTCCTCGATGAGGCCGACCGCATGCTCGATATGGGCTTTAAAGAGGACCTGGAAAAGATCATCGCCGGCGCCCCCGCCAAGCGCCAGACCCTCTTCTTCACCGCCACTCTCAACCGCACCATGGCCGATATGGCAAAACGGATGCTGCGCGAACCGGTGCGTATCGACATCGCCGGCAGCAAGATGACCCTCGAGGCCATCGAACAGCGCCTGCACGTCACTGACAACCGCCTGCACAAGTCAAAGCTGCTGCAGCACCTGGTCGCCGACCAGGACATCAACCAGGCCATCATCTTCTCCGCCACCAAGCGCGACGCCGACGTTCTGGCCCGCGAGCTGTCGGCCCAGGGACACCGGGCCGCCGCCCTCCACGGCGACATGAACCAGGCCGCGCGCAACCGCACCCTGCGCGATCTGCGCCAGGGACGGATCAAACTGCTGGTGGCCACCGACGTCGCCGCCCGTGGCATCGACGTCACCACCATCACCCACGTTATCAACTTCGACCTGCCGATGTTCGCCGAGGACTACGTCCACCGCATCGGCCGCACCGGTCGCGCCGGCGCCAGCGGCACCGCGATTTCCTTTGCATCCGCCGCCGAAGGCGCAGCCCTGAAGCGCATCGAGCGCTATATCGGCCAGACCCTGCCGCAGCAGGTGATCGCCGGGCTCGAACCGACCCGAAGACTGGACACCCGGCCCGCTCGCAACAGCCGCGGACCGGCCCGCAACAACCGGCCGCAGAAAGCCGGCGAATGGAAGGGGCGCGGAGAATCCAGGGGAAATAAAGATTTCCCGGCAAAGCCGCGCACCGAACGCAAAGGCCCGGTGATCGAATACCGGACCAGACGCCCAGAAGGGCGCACCAGCACCCCCGCCGGACGCTAACATCAACGCGGCAGAGAGCAAAACTCTCTGCCGCGTTTTTTTATTCAGCTTTGCCCCCTCCCCCCTTCGCCGCCGCCGAAGCGGAGTGGACATTTCGGGATAAAGTCGGAAAAATGTCCGAAGCCCGAAGGGCAAGTTTTTTTCCGGCCCC
>JAQYWA010000278.1 GCA_030145265.1 Desulfuromonas sp.
CTCCCCCTGGTGAACTGCGAATCCTGTCATGGTCCCGGAAGCCTGGCGATCGAAGGCATTGGTCAGACTGAAAAAGACAAGTGCAAATTCGAAACCCTGCTGCAGCTTGAGCAATTGCCGTCGCAGGCCCAGTCCCTGATCTGTCTCAAGTGCCATTCAGCCGCCTCTACTCCGATACTGACTTACTGGAATGCCAGTACCCACGCCAACAATGATGTCAGTTGCTTCGATTGCCATGAACTGCATCTGGGCCCGCAGCAGAAACTCAGCCGGGCGGAAATGGACGAATTTTGTTTCAAATGTCATTCGGACATCCGGGCGGCATTTGAACAGTTTTCGCATCATCCGATTCCCGAACACAAGATGGCCTGCATCGATTGCCATGAAACGCATGGCTCCCCCCTGGACAAGATGCTGAAGGGGACGACCCCCAAAGAGACCTGCACCCGTTGTCATATGGAATTTCAGGGTCCGTTCGTCTTTGAACACGCGGACATCACGGAAGACTGCGTGAGTTGTCATGTGCCGCATGGGTCGCCGAACGCTCCGCTGTTGAAAACCAGTCAACCGTTCCTTTGCCTGCAATGCCATTCGGGGCATTTGACCCAAAATATACCTACGCTGAAAGATATGAACATGAAGGGCGTTTTCTATAGTCGGTGTACGGACTGTCATTCTTCCATACACGGCACCGACATCCCTTCGCCGAGAGGTCGGGGCACTTTTATTGCCCGCTGATTTGTTCTGAAAATAAATCTCCTGCGCTGATGACCTGGAGCATAATGTGAATTTTACTCGACCGCTGATAATACTGACGCTATGGGGGGTTCTGCTTGGCGGATTGCCCGCGATGGCAGCTGAAGATGCCGCCGCCCGGATTCCAGCATTGACGAACCGGCTGTCCCTCGGTTACCGGGCCGTCAGCACTGATCATTATGGCCGACACGCCGCTCCCTTTTCCCTCCTCGATTCTGGCCCTACGTCCGAAGTTGAACTCAAGTACCTTAATCCCACCCTTCGGCTCATGTTCATCGGAACCTATCTGAATGAAGCGGATTATCTCGTCGAAGCCGATTTTGATTATCGGGGCCTGTTGCGCATCAACATCGATAGCGAAAAGCTGATTCACAATCTCGATCATTTTTCTTATGACCGTCCTGATGCAGACAACAATGCAGCACCTCCTTCCCAGGTCGAATTTATTGACCGCAGTACGCATGACGACTATTTCGTCAAGGTCGGAATCGACACGGTCAAAGTGAAGGCCAATCTGCCGGACTACCCGGCCCATCTGACCCTCGGCTACTGGCGTCTGGAACGGACCGGAAAAAAGCAGTTGCGGTATCTCAACGCGGGGGGACAGGCCGTCTGTTCCCAGTGCCATATGGTGAGCAAGTCCCAGGACATTGACCGGGTCACCGAAGAGTTCACCCTCGGCCTGGACACCCATGCAGGCTATCTCAACTTGGCCGTGGAGCAGTTGTTCCGGGAGTTCCACGATCGGGAACCGGTACCCTATGACTATTTCGGCAGCACGCCTGACCGTCTTCCCGGTTTTTACCAGCATGATTCAACACCTGACTCGCGTCTGGTTTCCTCCACGATAAAGGCCAGCACTTCACCGTCCGGCGGGGTGGTCGCGGCAGCCGGGTTCACGGTGGGCAAAAAAGAGAATCTGTCGGGTTCTGGTCTGGGTGTTTCGACGGTGGAGTCGGAAACTGATTTCCGCAAAGCCTCAGCTGACCTGACCCTGATTCCCGACCCGACCCTTACTCTCAATTTCAGATACCGGATGCTGGATCAGGACAACAGCACCCCGTCGCAAATCTCAGTCATCGGTCTCAACCCTAAGGATGTGAATGTCAGGAACAACATCGACCTCACCCGTGCGACCTACAATGCGAAAATCTCGTATCGCCCGACAGCCAGACTGACCCTGGTGGGTGATTTTGAGCGCAAGGAGATCCACCGCAGTCAGACCGGTTCTGCGTTCGATGATCCGTTTGATCCCTTCTGGGAGCTCCCTGAAGATGAAAACATCAACCGCTACCGGTTAAGCTTCATAGCCAAGCCGCTGGGCCCATCAACATTGAGATTCAACGGCTGGTATGAATATCTGACCTCGGATGATCCCGCATACGGCGCGTCGGTCGAGGAGCAGCAGCAGATTTTTGCCGGTGTCAACTGGACCCCGACGCCGCGTTTTGGCGCCACCACCAACATTCGCCTGAGTCGCGGAGTCAACAGTAATTTTGATCGCTCCGAATACGACAGCGGCCTCCTGTACCGGTACGAAATCGACCGGAGTCAACAGCAGGAGGATTTTACGGCTGGCTTATGGTCACAGTTGACTGACACCCTGAATGTCAATTTTCACTACGGTTACTTGCGCTCCGACACCTCGCAGGACGTGATTTTCGGCGCGGCCCCTGATCCATTGATAAACGAAAATGTCGAATATCAACAGCGGGTTCATACCGCAACCCTCTCGGCAACGCTGCAGGTAATGAAAAACCTGCAGGCCTTGATGGAGGCGCGCTACATCCGCTCGTCGGCTCTTTTTGATCCCGATTTTGTGCCGCAGGTCGTGTTAGGTTTTCCGATTGATTCATCCGGGCTCAGTGAGCTGAGCGAGTTGGACATTGTCCAGACCGGAATAGCGCTCGGACTCGAATGGACCCTGGCCGACGGTTGGAGTTGCGGCGCCCGCTTTTCTCATGATGATTACGAGGATCGAAACAGCAGCGAATTTGACGGCACGGCCCAGCTATACAGCTTCAGTCTCGCCAGAACCTGGTGAATGATTAAAATAACAGAGAGCTGATTTGTGTTGAATTACTTATTGAAACATACTCTTGTTCTGCTGGTGCTCAGTGTCCTTTTAGGGGGGCATGCACCGGCGCTGGCCGAGCAAAAAAACTTTGTCGCGGTGGTCATAACCGGCGACATTGAACGTTATCGTCTGGCCCACGAAGCGTTCGTGCAGAAGTTGAAAAAATCGGGATTGGCGGAAGACAGTTTGCAGATTTATGTACAGACTCCCAACCCCGACACTATGTCTTGGAATAATAGTATTCGCAAGGCGGTAGGCGTTGGGGCCGATGTCATTGTCACCTACGGTGCCCCGGCGACCCTCAGCGCCCAAAAGGAAGCTCGGGGGATTCCAGTTCTTTTTGCTGACGTCTACGATCCGGTCGGCTTGGATATTATGCGGGATATCGGTGTGCCGGCAAAAGACATTGCTGGAGTCAGCAGCAAGACCCCCCTGGAAACCCTGGTGAAAACCTTTCGTGCAATCTGTCCGGCGCGAACCATGGGGGTTCTTTTCTCATCGAATGATGAAGGTTCGATTTTGCAACTGCGCAAGCTGGCGGATTTGTCACAAAAGGCCGGGCTTGCCATCGTTCCAAAGGACGTTTCC
>JAQYWA010000279.1 GCA_030145265.1 Desulfuromonas sp.
GTGTAGCCGACACCGATGTCCTCGAGAATCTTGATGGTGATGACGTTGTGCGAGAGGGTCAGGGCGGTGCGGAACGAGGTCGGCCCGTGGAATTTTTTCTCGTAGTTTTTCGGCTTCCACTCGGTCTCTTCACCGGCTTCGGTCGTTTCCCGATAGACCAGCGGGGTATCGAGGATCACCGTGGCCGGGGTGTACCCCTTGTCGAGGGCGGCGGCGTAAATGATCGGCTTGATCGCCGAGCCGGGCAGACGACGGGCCTGGATGACCCGGTTGAACTGACTGGCGTAAAAATCGTAGCCGCCGACCATGGCCTTGACCTGTCCGGTATGAGGATCGAGCGCGACCAGCGCCCCCTGGGCCTGCGGTTCCTGGGCCAGCGACAGCCCGAGGCTGCCGTTTTCGCGAACCCGCTCTACCCGCACCCGCAGCAGGGATCCGATCGGCAGGCGGGTTTCACCACCCTCGACGTTGCCGCTCGATTGCTGTCCGGCGGCAACGACCGTTACCGGTCCGGCCCACTTCAGCCCTTTGCGCGGAAGCTCGCCGGTAAGGTCGCCGAGTCGTAGCTGCAGAGCCTGATCGGTCGATCCGCTCAGCACCGCTTCGAGAAAGCTGCCGACCTCCGGTGGATTTTCGACCAGGTCGGCGGCCTGCTTGAGGAGAAAAGCCTCCGTCGCGTCGGCATCCAGGACCTTCAGCGGGCCCCGGTAGCCGTGGCGCCGGTCATGCGCGCGCAGGTTTTCCTGCACCGCCCGCTGGGCGGCCTGCTGCATGGCCAGATTCATGGTGGTATGCACCTGCAGCCCGGCGGTGTAGAGCCGCTCCTCGCCATAGGTCTGCTCGAGATGGCGGCGGACCTGCTCGGTGAAATAGGCGGCATCGCGAATATTGGCGTTGGTGCGGGGGTGGATGGTGATTTCCTCCAACAACGCCGCGGCCGCTTCGTCGGCGCTGATATAGTTCTCTGCAACCATGCGCCCGAGCACGTATTTCTGGCGTTCTTTGGCCCTGGCGAAATGCCGGTAGGGCGAGTAGCGACTGGGGGCCTGGGGCAGGCCGGCCAGCAGTGCGCACTCGGCCAGGCTCAGATCTTCGACATTCTTGTCATAGTAGTTTTCGGCGGCGGCCTGCACCCCGTAGGCCGCGTGGCCGAGATAGATCTGGTTCAGATAGAGGGAGAGGATTTCTTCTTTGGACAGGCGCTGCTCCATGCGCCAGGCGAGAATCGCCTCTTTGAACTTGCGGGAGAATTTCTTCTCGGGGGAAAGAAGCATACTCTTGGCGACCTGCTGGGTGATGGTACTCCCCCCCTGGACAATGCCGCCGGCTCTGATATTTTTCAGGGCCGCTCGCAGAATCGACAACAGGTCGATCCCCTGATGCTGAAAAAAATTGGCGTCTTCTGCCGAAACAAAGGCCTGGAGCATCTTCACGGGCATCCGCGACACCGGCACCACGATCCGCCGCTCGCGATAGAACTCGGCGATAACGGCGCCGTCATCGCTAAGAACCCGGCTGATGATCGGTGGCTGGTAGTCGGCCAGGCTGTCGACCTTGGGGAGCGAACCGGCAACAGAGAAGTAGGCGCCGAGCAGGGCGCCGATGCCGGCCAGCCCCAGGCTGAGGCCAGTTATCAGGGTATATCGCAGAATGTTTCGTATCGACATGGAACGTGTTGCCTCAGGGTTAAAATTCGTGAGGGGTAAGCGGCCTGCGGCCGGTGAGGAGTGAGGGGTTACACCTCACACCTACCACCTCACGGATTCAGGGAAGTCTTTATAAATACCACAAACACCCGTGCCAGGCCAAATTTTTTGCCGTTTCAGCAGCTGTATGCTATAGTTTTGCACTTATTCTGACTGAACCGGAGCCCTTTAAAAACAACCTGTTGCGTCAGGCTGTAGACGCCAAGGAACAACCATGTACTGCCGTACCAAAATCGTTGCCACGGTCGGCCCCGCCTGCGAATCGGAAGAGATGCTGCTGGCCCTGATGGAGGCCGGTGCCGACGTCTTCAGGCTTAACTTTTCCCACGGTGACCAAGCCGGCAAGGCGGTCCTGATCCAGCGGCTGCGCGATATCTCCCGGCGCCGCCAGCAGGCGGTGGCCATTCTAGCCGACCTGCAGGGGCCGAAAATCCGCACCGGGTGCATGCAAGGCGGCGAACTGCCGCTGACCACCGGCCAGGAAGTGATCATCACCACCCGCGAGATGCTCGGCGCAAACGGGGTAATCCCGACCAGCTACCAGAACTTGCCGGGAGACGTCAAACCGGGCGACCCGATTTTGCTCGACGACGGCCAACTCGAACTGCTGGTGCTGGCGGTCGGCAGCGACGAAGTGCACTGCCGGGTGGTTATCGGCGGCATCCTCAAGGACCGCAAGGGGATCAACCTCCCCGGCGCCCAGGTGTCGATTCCGGCGATGACGGAAAAGGACCTCGACGACCTGCGCTTCTGCATGACCCAGGAAATCGACTACGTGGCCCTTTCCTTCGTCCGCCAGGCCGCCGACGTGATCGAACTGAAGAATATTCTGTACCAGAAAAAGAGCGAGCTGCGGATCATCTCCAAAATCGAGAAACCCCAGGCGGTGGACGACTTCGACGCCATCCTGGAAGCGTCCGACGGCATCATGGTGGCCCGCGGCGATCTCGGGGTGGAGATGAGTCCCGAGAAGGTGCCGCTGATCCAGAAGCGGATCATCCGCAAGTGCAACGAAGCCGGCAAACCGGTCATCACCGCGACCCAGATGCTGGAGAGCATGATCCAGAACCCGCGGCCGACCCGCGCCGAAACCTCGGACGTGGCCAACGCCATCCTCGACGGCACCGATGCGATCATGCTGTCGGGGGAAACCGCCGCCGGCAAATACCCGATTGAGGCCGTCTCGCTGATGGTTCGGGTCGCCAGCGACGTGGACCAGGACCCGGTGCTGAAGGAAAAGGGCTTTCACCCGATCGGCAAAGTGCTCGGCTACCGGCGGCTGCCGGAGGCGATCGGCCAGGCCGCCTGCCGGGTGGCGGAAAATGTCGGTGCGGCCGCCATCCTCGCCTTCACCCAGACCGGCAGCACCGCGGCGCTGGTCGCCAAGTACCGCCCCGACCTGCCGATCTTCGCCATCACCCCGTCCCAGTCGGCTCGCCGCCGGTTGGCCCTGTACGCAGGGGTCCGCTCGATCAGGGTCGACATCGAGGGGGATACCGAGTCGCAGATCCGCTCGGTGGAAGCGGCAGTGCTGGCCGCCGGGGTGCTGCAGCGCGGCGACGTGGTGGTCATCACCATGGGCAGCCCGGTCTCCTCCCCCGGCACCACCAACCTGTTGAAGGTGCACCGACTGGGAACCGGCGATTTCTACGAAGTGCATTAAAGGCGGATAGAAGGTAGAAGGTAGAAGGTAGAAGGTAGAAGGTAGA
>JAQYWA010000280.1 GCA_030145265.1 Desulfuromonas sp.
CCCGGAAGTGGTGATCGTGGCCTGCGTTTTCGGTGTTTGCCTCGTTTCGGCGCCTTTTTGACTAGCCCCTTGTCTTGAAGGGTGTTCTTAACCCAGGTGTAGCTGCGGGTGCCGCCGCCCTGAACATACCAATCGTGAAAGTGTTGGACGTTCCAGTGATTGTGACGATTCCGATAGAGGTCAACCATGGCCAGCACTTCATCAACCGGAGCTTTTCTGGCCGAGGCTTGGTTGAGTCGTTTGTCGATCAAGCCATCGAGGCCGTTCTCCTGGTAGCGGTTCACATACCGACGAAAGGAGCGTTCATGGACACCGAGAATGCGGGCGGCCTCTTCTTGTGTAATGCGCCCTTCGGTCCAAAGGCTGAAAGTTTCTTCGAAACGCATTATCCGGATCTCCTGTTGTAGGGCTGTCCGTTTCATAGTGTCCTCCTCCTGGACAGAATGAACCGGACAGATGTTGTGCTACAACACCGGACAGTTTATTTGCTAGCAACAGAAATCTTCT
This sequence comes from Desulfuromonas sp., assembly GCA_030145265.1. GTDB lineage: Bacteria > Desulfobacterota > Desulfuromonadia > Desulfuromonadales > Trichloromonadaceae > Trichloromonas. The sequence continues at coordinate 508 of JAQYWA010000280.1, forward strand.
CCGCATATTGCCTTATCCGGTGCAGACCGCTATCATGAAAGAAACGGAAGGACAGCGGTCATGCCTGAACGACGACCAGAAATTCCGAAACTTTTCATCAGCAAATTCACCGTCGATTACGAGGCGCCTTTCAAACGCCACCTCAACCGTCTTGAGGTGGAAATCGGCCGCGAGGACTACCGCCACCTGCAGCGGGTGGAACTCATGGCCGAACACCCTACCGAAGACCAGTTCGCCGCCATGGAGGAAATCACCGGGCGGCTGCTGAAAACCACCCAGAACAACTACAACCGCGACCTGCTGCAGAAACTCGGCATCCGCGTCTACCTCGACAGCGCCCACTATTCGGTCTACTATCGGCTGGCCGACCGGGTGTTGCGCTTCGTCGCCAGTTGGCGCGAGCAAACCCTGTCCCGCTTTTTCGGCAACGTGCCGACCAGCGAAACCGGCTGGCACCGCTGCATATCTCCGGCCGATTTCGAAGCCCGCTTCCTTCCCGACCACGCCGGCGGAGTGCTGCTGCTGCGCCGCAAGGGAGAACGCGACCCCGCCCTGCCACTACTGACTGCCAGCCACGGCCCCTATGATCCGCATACATTGGATGTGGCGTTGTTTTTTATGCGCGCCGGCAAGGGGGATGCGGCAGTGATCAATCTGGGATTTTCCGGAAGGGAACCACTGACCGACGAAAATCTGGAAAAACTCAAGGAATGGGGGATACCGCTGAATCCGAGCAACATCGACGTCATCTACCCCTACGTCAACGCCAAGGGACATCCTCTCTGCTACAAGCTGGAAGAGGAATTCGGACGGTACGTGAAGATTCTGGGCGGGCAGGCGCCGGAGCTGGCCATCGACATCCACGGCTGCGTCGGCACCCGCAGCAACGATTACCGGCTGATTGTCGGACTCGGAGGGTTCCCCCCCTACCCATCGCCGACCGAACTGGGAGAAGTAATGGAAAACGGCGGCGTTATTCACATCCGCCCTGGCCCCAGGCTGCGGCGTGGGCTGGCCATACTGCGCGACCTGTCCGAGGAGATTTATGTGCAGTTCTGCAGCGCCCCGCACCAGGGCTACCAGTTTGCCCTGCTAGGCGGACTGCAGATGCTCGGTCGGACGTTCGACCCGCACCGGGAAGTCAAAAGCCTGCTGACCGGAGAAGAACGGACATTTCTCCCCGCCGAAGACCTGCGCTGGCTCCCAGGTGCCAGCGCCAACGCCCACCAGCGCCTCGAAGCGCGAAAACTGAACCCGCAGGCCCAATGCCTGCACGTCGAAATCCCCACCGCGGTGCGCCGCCGCATTGCCCTCAAAATGAGGGAACTGGCCATTACCGATTCGCTGGACGCCAGCATCCTCTAACCGCCGCCTTGCCGAACCGGCCTACCCCCGAGTTTCGCAGAAAAAGCTCGAACGGCTATTGCCAAACGAGCCTTTTACGATAAACACATACTATCCGACCGACAGCAATCGCTCCCTTTTCCCGGAGGGTTCATGACCACCGAATTGGACCAACTCATCGCCAAGGGGCTTTCAGCGCTGAAACAAGGACACGCGGTGGTTGCGTTGATGCACTTCGAATCCGCCGCCAAGATCAAGCAGACCCCGACCGTGGCGTCCTGTCTCGGCTACTGCCTGGCCAAGGAGTATCAGCAGATTCAGATGGGGACTTCCCTGTGCATTTCAGCGCTGAAACAGGAGCCAGACAATGCCCTGCATTATCTGAACCTTGCCCGGATTCAGGATCTTGCCGGCCAGAGGCAGAAGTCGATCGCAACCCTGAGAAAAGGTCTGCGGCAAAAAGGACATCAACAGATCATCACGGAACTCAAACGTCTCGGCCGCCGCAAATCCCCAATATTCCCCCACCTGCCGCGCAACAACCCCCTCAACAAATACAGCGGCAAATTTTTCGCACGGTTTGGCCTGCGCTAACCCGCCGGCCAAACTACCTCAACCCTTCGATATCGCCGTCGGTGTTCACATCAACAGACTGGGCCGCCGGAGCTTTCGGCAGCCCGGGCATACGCATGATATCCCCGGTCAACACCACTAAAAAACCGGCGCCCGCATTGATCTCGAGCCCCCTGACCGTGACGTCGAAATGACGCGGCCGACCGCGCAGCGCCGGGTCGTCGGAAAGGGAACTGGGTGCCTTGGCCACACACACCGGCAACCCCGACAGCCCCAGCCGTTCGACCTGTTGCAAATCCTTTTCCGCCTGCCGGGTAAAAGCGACATCGTCGGCCCCGTAGATTTCCCGGCAGATGACGCGCGCCTTCTCCACCACCGGCAGGTCAAGAGAATAGAGGGGAGCAAAGGGTTCGCTGGCCGCAGCCACGGCCATCACCTGCCGGGCCAGGTCGATGGCCCCGGCACCACCCTCGGCGTGGTGGGTGCAGAGTGCGAAGGGAACATTCTGTTCCCGGCAGCGGGCCCGCACCAGGGCAACCGCGGCATCGCTGTCACTGGCAAACCGGTTGAGCGCCACCACCGGCCGCTTATTGAACTTACCGACGTTTTCGATGTGCTTATCAAGGTTGTCGAGCCCCAGAAACAAGGCTTCGAGATCTTCGCGTTCCAGTTCGGCTTTGGACCTGCCACCATGCATCATAAGCGCCCGTACGGTGGTAACCAGCACCACCGCAACCGGATCGAGTCCTGCCTGCCGGCATTTGATGTCGAAAAATTTTTCTGCCCCCAGGTCGAACCCGAAGCCGGCCTCGGTAATGGCCCAGTCGGCATGGTGCATCGCCATCCGGGTCGCCGCCAGGCTATTGCAGCCGTGGGCAATATTGGCAAAAGGGCCGCCGTGAATGAATGCCGGCGTCCCCTCCAGAGTCTGTACCAGATTCGGATGGATCGCGTCACGCAACAGCGCCAGCATGGCGCCAGTCATCTGCA
>JAQYWA010000281.1 GCA_030145265.1 Desulfuromonas sp.
TACGATGCCTAAACGTACAGACATAAAAAAGATTCTCATCGTCGGCGCCGGTCCGATCGTCATCGGTCAGGCCTGCGAATTCGACTATTCCGGTACCCAGGCCTGCAAGGCCCTCAAAGAAGAGGGGTACGAGGTCATTCTGCTCAACTCCAACCCGGCCACCATCATGACCGACCCGGGGTTTGCCGATCGCACCTACGTCGAGCCGGTCACCCCGGAGGTGCTGGCCAGAATCATCGAAAAGGAACGTCCCGACGCGCTGTTGCCGACCCTCGGCGGGCAAACCGCTCTCAACACGGCGGTGGCTGTTGCCCAGAACGGTACCCTCGAAAAGTTCGGCGTTGAGCTGATCGGCGCCAAGCTGCCTGCCATTGAAATGGCCGAAGACCGCACCCTTTTCAAGCAGGCCATGGAACGCATCGGCGTCGCGGTTCCCCGGTCGGGGTTGGCCCACAACTTACAGGAAGCCCTGGCGATCATCGAGGACGTTGGCTTTCCGGCCATCATCCGGCCCTCGTTCACTCTCGGCGGTACCGGCGGCGGCATTGCCTACAACCGGGAGGAGTACGAAGTCATGGCGATGGCGGGGATTGACGCCTCGCCGACCGATGAAATCCTGATTGAAGAATCGGTGATCGGCTGGAAAGAGTACGAGCTCGAAGTCATGCGTGACTTGGCCGACAACGTGGTTATTATCTGTTCCATCGAAAACCTTGACGCCATGGGCGTCCATACCGGTGATTCGATCACCGTGGCTCCGGCCCAGACGCTGACCGACAAGGAATACCAGATTCTGCGGGATGCCTCGCTGCGCATCATCCGTGAAATCGGAGTCGAGACCGGCGGATCGAACATCCAGTTCGGCATCAACCCGAAGGACGGCCGACTGGTGGTTATCGAGATGAACCCCCGCGTCTCGCGTTCTTCGGCGCTGGCCTCCAAAGCCACCGGTTTTCCCATCGCCAAAATCGCCGCCAAGCTTTCGGTCGGCTATACGCTCGACGAGATTCCCAACGATATCACCCAGGAGACCTACGCCTCCTTTGAGCCGACCATCGACTATGTGGTCACTAAGATTCCGCGTTTCACCTTTGAAAAGTTCCCCAAGGCAGACGCCACCCTGACCACCCAGATGAAGTCGGTTGGTGAGGTCATGGCGATCGGCCGGACCTTCAAGGAAAGTTTTCAGAAAGCCCTGCGTTCCCTGGAAATCGACTCCAACGGCCTCGAAAGCCGGCTGTTCGTATCACCGGAAAATGGCCGTCGGGCCCTGTCGGAAAGCGAATTGGAGCTGCTACGCAGCAAACTGCGGATTCCCAACTGGGAGCGGCCCTGGTACCTCGGCGACGCCTTCCGGGCGGGTTTCAGTGTCGAGCAGATTCATGACCTGACCAAAATCGATCCCTGGTTCCTGCATCACATCCAGCAGATTGTCGATATGGAAGGGCGGCTCAGCGCCCTGGATCTGGCCAGCCAGAAAGGCACTTCCGAATTTTCCGAACAGTTGCGCGAAGCTAAACAGACCGGATTTTCTGACAAACGGCTCGCCTACCTGTGGAAAATCACCGAAGCCGAAGTCCGCCAATTACGTTATCAGTTAGGGATTCGCCCGGTCTACAAGCGAGTCGACACTTGCGGCGCCGAGTTTGAGGCCAACACGCCATACCTCTACTCGACCTATGAGACCGAGTGCGAGGCCCAACCCAGCGACCGTAAAAAGATCATGATTCTCGGCGGTGGTCCTAACCGAATCGGCCAGGGGATCGAATTCGATTACTGTTGTGTACATGGCGTGTACGCTCTGGAGGAAGACGGCTACGAGACCATTATGGTCAACTGCAACCCGGAAACCGTCTCCACCGATTACGATACATCGGACCGGCTCTACTTCGAACCGCTGACCCTGGAGGATGTGCTGGAGATTGTAGAAATCGAAAAGCCGACTGGCGTTGTCGTCCAGTTCGGTGGGCAGACCCCGCTTAAACTGGCTGTATCGCTGGAGCAAGCCGGAGTGCCCATCATCGGCACCTCGCCCGATGCTATCGACCGCGCCGAGGACCGGGAGCGCTTCCAGGTACTGTTGCACAAACTCGGGTTAAAGCAGCCGGAGAACGGTTTGGCCCGTTCTTTCGAAGAGGCCGAAAAGGTCGCCGGACGCATCGGTTACCCGGTTGTGGTGCGGCCTTCATACGTACTCGGCGGACGTGCCATGGAAATCGTTTACGACCTTGACCAGCTACGAAACTATATGCAGTTCGCCGTCAAAGCTTCGCCGGAACACCCCATCCTGATCGACAAGTTCCTCGATGCAGCCACTGAGATCGACGTCGACGCTCTCTGCGACGGCACGGATGTGGTGATCGGCGGTGTCATGCAGCACATAGAAGAAGCCGGAATCCACTCGGGCGACTCGGCATGCTCTCTGCCGCCGTACTCACTTGATCCGGTTATCGTCGACGAAATTCGCCGGCAAACCGTGGCCCTGGCTCTGGAATTGAACGTCGTTGGCCTGATGAACATCCAGTACGCCGTCAAGGGTGACAGCGTCTACCTGATTGAGGTAAACCCCCGGGCCAGTCGGACCGTTCCTTTTGTTTCCAAAGCCACCGGCCGGCCGCTAGCCAAAATCGCCGCCCGGATCATGGCCGGAAAAACCCTGAAAGAGCTTGGCGTGCTGGATGAAATTATCCCGAAGCACATCTCGGTCAAGGAAGCAGTCTTTCCCTTCGTCAAGTTCCCTGGAGTCGATACCCTGCTCGGGCCCGAAATGAAATCGACCGGCGAGGTCATGGGAATTGACTACGAATTCGGCAAAGCCTTCGCCAAGGCTCAATTGGCCGCCAGTGTCCAACTGCCCCTGTCGGGAACGGTCTTTATCAGCGTCAAGGATGAAGACAAAAAAAACATTCTCGAATCGGCACGCAAGCTGGTTTACGCCGGATATGAAATCGTCGCCACCCACGGCACCGCCAGCTACCTGGAATCAAAGGATGTCACGGTCAGCCATATCAACAAGGTTGCGGAAGGTCGGCCGCATTGCGTCGACGCCCTCAAAAGCCGTGAAATCAATGCGGTATTCAACACCACATTCGGACCCAAGTCCGTTGAGGACTCTTATTCCATCCGCCGCACGGCACTGATGAACAGCGTCGCCTACTTCACCACAGTGGCTGGGATCAACGCCGCCGTCGATGGGATGCTGGCCATGGGCCGCGAATCTCTTGACGTCACTCCGCTGCAAGAGTATTTTTCGCCGAAATAAAGATGGCGTCGCAAAAAGTCCGCCCTTGTATGTTAGTTCCAAAGCAAATCATAGTAAGGATTTTTGATTTCTGTCGATGTAAGATATCGACAGAAAGTTGCCGGGGAAGCCGTTCCGCCCTGAAGCCTTGAGCTTGACTGTAGATTGGCTC
>JAQYWA010000282.1 GCA_030145265.1 Desulfuromonas sp.
CATCTGACAAAGCTCCATGCGGGAACTGATCCCCCGTTGAAAATAGGCCGGTGTATTTCCCCCATGGGGGTCATGACAACCGATGCAGGAAAATTTCCTATCCGGAGTACTTGGGTCGACGGGGCCCTCGAGGGGATGGCCCTTGCCGGTGAGACCCCGCACCACATGATCTTCACGGCTGAGCCCCGAGTGACAGCTCAGACACAGATCGTTAATCGCCGCGGTCAACTGCCCAAAATTGGCGCTGGCGTGGGAATCGTGACAGACCGAGCAGAGCCCGGCCTCGATCGGCCCGTGGATGAACTTGCGGGCCTTGAATTCGTCAACCTTGTGCTCATGGCACTCGGCACAGAGCTGCGCCTCTTCGACCCGGTTGGCGTATTTGGCGGGCGTACTCTCCGCGTCATGGCAGTAGGCGCACTGAAAGACCCCGGCCGGACCATGCACATATTCGTGATTGAGGCGCCGGGCATGGCAGGCGCCGCAGGGGTTCTTCGCCGCCGACTCGTTATCGAGCAGGGCGGGTTCCGGGCTCATGTTGTGGCAGGGTGCGCAGAGCGCTTCTTTTTCCGGTAGGTGCATGACAAAGGGGGCATATTTAGCTGGCGCCACTTCGCCTGGCTTGGTCAGAAAATAGAAATCAGCCGAAGCCTCGGCAACCGGTTTGCCGCCGGCAAAGCCTTCAACCTTGACGGTGTCCTGGCCGGGCTCAAAACCGGGCAGCAGGATGACGAAATCCCCGAAGGCCTTGCGGTATTCGGCGCCGGAAATGTCGATCATGCCGCTCTTGGCCCCGCCGAACTCGACGGTAATCGCGTCGATAACCGGCGCAGCGCCTGCCTTGATGATCAGAAAGTCGGAGCGGACAATCGAGGTGCCGTCCGCCGGGTAAATGATTTCCAGCGACCACCCCGAGGTCGCTACCAACAGCAGGACCCCCATTGCCAACAACAATACATTCAGCTGTTTACGCATACACATGCCTCCACCAGCGGGTTGAAGCGCCATTAATTACCCCCGATTCCACAATCCAGCCACCCCATGAAAGCCTAAACGCCATGAATCAGCGCAGAGCATCGGGAATATAGACCTGTTCCGGCCGAATCGGATTTTTTTGCAGATAGTCGCGATTAAGAAATTGATATTTATGCAGCATGCGATTCAGGGAGTCGACAACCCAAATGCCATCGCTGCCGTCGGCAGCTACCCCCTTGGGCATGTCGAAGCCACCGGGCACCCCCAGCTTACCCTGGGTTGAAGTCCGCCCGCCGAGGGTCATCAGGTGCGTTCCCAGCAGGTCGAAGATGACGAAGCGGTGACTGATTGCATCGGTCACGTAAACATGCCCGGAGCGGTCCACGGCAATCCCCTTGGCCATCCTAAACGAACCGAGCGAGGTCCCCCGTTCGCCGAACGAACGCAAAAACGCTCCCGCTGGATCAAAAACCTGGACCCGGGCATTCAGCGAATCGAGGACGTACAGATTGCCGTCGCCATCGACATCGAGATCGAGCGGGTAATTGAATTCATCAGGAGCCACGCCGCGCTTGCCGAGGGTCTTTTGCCACACGCCGTCACGGGAAAAGGCAAGGACCTGGTGCAGTCCAGCATCGGCGACATACACCCGGTCGCTGACCGGGTCATAAGCCAGGCCGGTGGGGCGAAGCAGAATACCCTGACCGAATATCTTGCGAAGCTTACCTTGCGCATCAAAAAGATAGATCCGCCCCTGAACGCTGTCGGATACATAGACCCCACCAGCTGGGGCGACCGCCAGCCCCATCGGCGATACAAAAAAGAGCTCATCCTGATTGGGGCGCTCAAAATGACGGACCTGGTGGGCGGCAAAGTCGAGAATCAGCACGTCATTCAGGGCGCTGTCCGACACATAAACCCGCCCCTTACCATCGGACGCCACGTCGTAAGGGCTGGCAAATAGTGACTCCGGCGGTTCGATGCCGAGCAGCGTCTCCATCAGCTGACTTTCGCCACCCTGCCTGACATCGCGGTCCGAAGTGACGGTGCGGATAAATTCAATCTTGGGATCATCGGCGCCGATCGGCCAGAAAAATCTCTGCAGCGATGCTTCCTTGGGCGCACAACCCGCTAGCAGCACCAGGGCCAGCAGCAACGCGGGGGCGATTCGGCAGGTTGCGTGGGAAAGGGAGCACTCAGCGGCTACAAAAATATTTTTCATTTTAACAACTCCGTCGGAACGATCAGGAACCCTAGGGCGTTTACCCTACAATAAAGGTGCCAACGATTGGTAAGGACAAGCCACTGCCTCGCTCTGGTTGTCACCATCGACCGGTCCAGGGCACAGCATGCTGCGCTCCACATCAAAAAAATGATTTACGGGTTTTTCACCGGGCGAACCCGGTCATACGACTTGGGTTTGTGACAGCCGGCCAGGCAGGTCGCACCGGTCGGTGTCGGCAGAAAGCGCACCGGGATTTTCCAGAGGCCAAAGCCAGGCACTCGGCTCAAAATGAGCTTTTCCTGGTCGGCCCCATGGATGCCGTGGCAGTTGCGGCAGACCCGCCCCTTTACCGGCTTGTTGACATGCAGGTAATGCAGGTTCTGATCGCCGTTGCGGAAACCGGTCGCTTCCGAGGTGCGCTGATACTGAAAGGTGCCGCGATTGGTGTGGCATTCGAAACAGAGTTCGAAATTTTCTTCAAGGTACGGCACATAGAATTCGCGGGGATAGTAGCCGCGCAGCAGCGGCCTGAATTCAGAATCATGAGTCCGGTGACAATCCCAGCAATGCCCTTCAGCCACCGGTTGGTGCTGAGAAACACTGGCCTCAATGATGCCGCGGATGCCGCTGTGGCAGGAGAAGCAGACCCTGTTGCCATCGGTCTTCAACAGCCCCGGCTCATTCGAGGCGTGCGGGACATGACAATAATCGCAGCGGCCCGCCCGCACCGGCCCATGCACGCGCCCACTGGCGCCGATTTCACTGTGGCAGCCCTGACACAGAATCCCGCCTTCGAAAATCAGCTGAAAGCGATTGGTCCCCCCATGGGGATCGTGGCAGGCGAGGCAGTTGCCTTCGGCAACGGGCGCATGGACGTTGGTCTTGCCGGTGACGGGGCTGACGTGACACTGCTCGCACAGGCGGCTCCCCGAGGCCTTGAGCTGAAAAGCGCCGCTCGCCCCGGGATGAACCGCACCGGTGGCCACATGACAGACACCGCAGTCGCCGGCGGCCGCCGGCCCATGGACATATTTGAGTTTTCCGATGGCGGAATGACAATTGGAAGTGACACAGGAATCAGCGGCACGGATTGAAGAAACAGGAGCAATGATAAACAGAAGGGCGATAATACCGGATAATACAGAAATGGCAGGTTTCATAATTCCAACAATCCCACCCCCCCTACCGCTGACTTCGCCTGCCTGCCGG
>JAQYWA010000283.1 GCA_030145265.1 Desulfuromonas sp.
GGCCGCAAGTATTCGGTAACGACCAAGCACATCAAGCGCTGGAACAACCTGGCCGAAAACCATGTGCTGCACCCTGGCGACAAGTTGACCCTGATGGTTCGCGATGAGCGTCGTGGCTGAGCCCGAACCGGCCCTTTTTCTCACCTGCCTCGACGGTCCGCTTCCCGAGGGATATGCCCGGCTTTATTTCGGTGCCGAGTTCTGTCCCTGGTTATTGCCGCAAGCAGCGGCCGCAGTCGAGGCCTGCCGGGCCGCCTACGAGCGGGGGTGGCATTTCACCCTGGCGACGCCGGTGCTGGCTGAGCCGATGCTACCGCGCCTGCGCGCCGTGCTGGAGGCGCTGATCGGTGTGGTTGGGGCTGGCGACGAGGTGCTGATTTCCGACTGGGGAGCGCTGGCGCTGGTTCGTGAGATACTGCCGCAGTTGCCGGTCCTGCTCGGTCGTGCCCTGTCCGGGCAGAAACGTGGACCGCGCATTCTCGATCTTCCGCTCACGGCGCAGCAGTTGGAGTATTTTCAGTGCGGCAGCTGGTATGGCAGGGAAGCCTCTGCCCTGTTGGGCGAGATGAACATTCCCCGGGTCGAATTGGACAATCTGCTGCAGGGGGTGGCTCCCTTGCCGCCAGGACTGGCCGGTTCGCTCCATTATCCCTATGCCATGGTAACGTCCAGCCGCAACTGCCCGTTTCGTGTAGAGCGTCAGGCTGCCGGTTGTGCCGCACGATGCGGCGAGGTCTTTACGCTGGAAACCGACCAGACTCAGGTGCCATTGTTGCAGTGTGGCAATACCCAGTTTCTACAAAACCAGGAGCTCCCGAACAATCTTTTCGCCCTTGGCATCGATCGTCTGGTGCACCATCATTTTCTGCCCCGCTGATCGTCCACAGGTTGGCCCAGCCTAAGTATATCTCTTTGACTTTTAATGGGGAGATTTGCTACACTCTGTCGGCCTCAAATGGGCTCATGACCATATCCTGAAAGGACTATCCGAATAATGCTTAATATCGTCATTTCTCTTCTCGTCTGTCTTTTGGTTCATACCGGGCTGTCACTGTTTGCCGGGGTTGACCAGTGGATCGCCGCGGTTGCTTCCGTGGTCACCTTTCTGCTCCTTTATTTTCTGGTGACCCGGTTCATAATGAAAAAAATCGGCGCCTTGATGGAAGTCGCTCAGCATGATATTCAGGCTGGAAGGTCTGAAAAAGCGGTAAAAGCGCTGCAGGGTGGTTTCAAATACGCTAAATGGCAGTTTTATATCAAGGGGCAGCTCAATGCCCAGATCGGCACAATCCTTTACCTCAAGCGCGACTTCAACCAGGCCTTTGACTACCTGCAGAAAGGTTTTGTCCGCCACTGGGTAGCCATGGGAATGCTCGGCATCTGCTATATGAAGCGGAACAAGTCGTCGAAAATGATCGAAACCTTCGACAAGGCGACGGCGGCCAACAAAAAAGAGCCGATGATCTGGAACCTTTATGCTTTCTGCCTGGAAAAAATCGGGCAAAAAGACAATGCCATCAAGGTCATGGAAAAAGGCTTGAAGAAAACCGGCGGCCACGAGCTTCTGCAGTCCAACCTCGATGCTCTTACCTCGGGTAAGAAGATGAAAATGCAGGCTTATGGCGACCTCTGGTACCAGTTCCACTTGGAAAGCCAGGGTTCTCTTATCAAAAAGCAGACCAAGGCGATGCAGGGTCGGCGCAAGACTGTAAGGCGGTAATCGTGGCTCGGAAAAAAAGCGATAAGCCTTCCCGCCCGGCCAGTATGCAGAATAACCCCTTCAAGGACTTGAAGGGGTTTTCCGTTTCAGCGGCCGACGCAAAACCGGCTGAGCCCAAAGAGAAACCGGCGTCACGCTTGTCCAGCCAAGATGAGCCGCGCAGTTTCGCCGAGGAGATGGTTCGGCTCGGGGTGCAGCGGATGGCGAAGCCGCAAGGGGCTGCTGCAGCAAAGCCGCCGGTGGCGAAACCGATTGCTGAATCGGCCCCTCCAGTCGGTGACGAGGAACTGTTCGTCTCGGCGCTCGGTAAATTGGACAAGTCCTTTGTCGACCAATATCCTGACGACGAAGAACCTGTCATCGCTGCGCCGCGGCGCATGAAGCAACTGCGCCAGGGAAAATTGACTCCGGAGGCGACCCTCGATCTGCATGGGGAGACCAGGGACGAGGCGCGGGAAAAGGTGCGTTATTTTCTTGAAAATGCCGTTTATCATGGCATGAAAGCAGTTCTGATCATAACCGGCAGGGGTCGTGGGTCGGGTGGTGAGCCGGTGCTGCGGGGGGAGATTGAACAGTATCTGGACGGCGACGGGAGGGCCGGGGTTGTCGAATGGGGACGCGCACCGAAGCAGCATGGCGGCGACGGTGCCCTGGTAGTCTTTCTCAGGTCTGCTGATAAGGTTACATAAATGAAAAAGGCCGGGTCTTCTGACCCGGCCTTTTTCGTTGCTGCTTTTATTCTTCAGTGGCCGGTTCGGCCGCCTTTTTGCGTGGGGCGCGACGTTTCGGCTTCACTTCCTCCGCGCCCTCTACGGGGGCTTCTTTTACGGCTTTGGGTTTGGTTGCCCGCGGTTTCCGAACCGGTTTTTTCTTTTCCGCTACGGGTTCTTTGGCCTCCGCAACGACAGCTTCCGTAGGCGTTTCTTTAATCGGTTGTTCCGCAGGCAGCTCAACTGCTGCCGGCTCAGCTTTTTTGCGCGGGGCGCGTCGCTTGCGGGCCGGTTTGGGCTTTTCTTCGGCCGGAGCTTCAGCCGTTGCGGTTGCCGGTTCTTCCATAGTTTCCGGTGCCGACGGTGGTGCGGTTGCTGCTTCTGCCGGGGTGGCTTCTTTGCTCGCCAAGGGCTCGGCGCTGTTGGTGCTTTCTGCTTGAGGTTCGGTGGCCTCTGGCTTTTTGCGGCGGCGCCGGGCCGGCTTTTTCTTGACCTCTTCTGCCGGTGCTTCAGACACAGCCGGTGCTTCAGACACAGCCGGTGCTTCAGTCACAGCCGGTGCTTCGGACACAGCCGGTGCTTCAGACACAGCCGGTGCTTCGGACACAGCCGGTGCTTCGGACACAGCCGGTGCTTCAGACACAGCCGGTGCTTCAGTCACAGCCGGTGCTTCAGTCACAGCCGGTGCTTCAGTCACAGCCGGTGCTTCAGTCACAGCCGGTGCTTCGGACACAGCCGGTGCTTCAGTCACAGCCGGTGCTTCAGACACAGCCGGTGCTTCAGACACAGCCGGTGCTTCAGACACAGCCGGTGCTTCAGACACAGCCGGTGCTTCAGGCGCAGCCGGTGCTTCAGGCGCAGCCGGTGCTTCAGGCGCAGCCGGTGCTTCAGGCGCAGCCGGGATGCCTTCCGGAACTGTTTCGCTGACTACATTTTCCTCTACGGCCGTTTGTTCTGCGGTTGCGT
>JAQYWA010000284.1 GCA_030145265.1 Desulfuromonas sp.
TCGCTGGAATCTACGGGGCAGGTTTGACAATTGACGTGCCTTTAACTCCGGCACGATGGTCGATCTCTTCCCCCCGTAATATCATCTCCGTGCGGTTTGAAGGGCAGTGGTTGTTTGAGAGGGGATCTGAAGGTAGGCAGACTTTTACTATAATACACGTTTCTACGAATAAAAGATACCGGGGGACTGGGAAAATTCACCGGGTCGAAGGAGTCAGAGGGCTCTGGTCTACAATTGTCAGGGTATTCCTGGGGTGGGCATCATGTTCAGCCGAGTGAATATAATCACGGATGATCCCTTGACTCATCCTGTTGGAAGAAGTATTTCTCTTAAGAAGCATTAAAGTTGGACCTCGTATGTCTTTCGTGGGCATCTGTGGCGACTATGGCCGCAGAAGAACGCAGAGAAAGGTCTAAGGCGTAAAGGCCAGATCAAAACCATCGCACACGGATTACACGGATTTAAGCCAGAATCCAGTCTTATGCTTTTGACCAGGGTAAGCTGAGAAGCAGGCAACAAACCGATACCGATCTATCATAAGGAGAAAATTGCAATGAGCAGTATCAAGGGAACCGAAACCGAAAAGAATCTTTTGAAATCGTTTGCCGGCGAAAGCCAGGCTCGCAACCGCTACACGTATTTCGCCGCCGCGGCCAAAAAAGAGGGGCTCGTGCAGATCGCCGACATCTTCGAGGAGACCGCCAACCAGGAAAAGGAGCATGCCAAGCGCTTTTTCAAGTTCCTCGAAGGGGGCGATGTGGAAATAACCGCCTGCTTCCCGGCCGGCAAGATTGGCACGACCGCCGAGAATCTGTTGGGCGCCGCCATGGGCGAGCACGAGGAACATACCGACCTCTATCCCGGCTTCGCCGCGGTTGCCGAGAAGGAAGGTTTTAGCGAAATCGCCGCAGCCTGGATGGCGATTTCGGTGGCCGAAAAACAGCACGAAAAACGTTACCGTGACCTGTTGGCCAACCTGGAAAGCGGGCGGGTCTTCAAACGCGACCAGGCGGTCGTCTGGCGTTGCCGCAACTGCGGCTACCTGCACACCGGCAAGGAAGCGCTCGACAAGTGCCCAGCCTGCGTCCATCCGCAGGCCCACTTCGAACTACTGGGCGAGAACTGGTAGCGACAGGAATTTTTTCGTAGAAAAAAGGGCGTTTCCGTGATCCGGAAACGCCCTTTTTTTATCGTCTGAGGTGTCAGGAGGCGCAGCGGCCGAGGGGAAAGACCCGGGGTGCGCCGGTGCGGGGGGCGGTTTCAATGCTCACCTCAACTCGGAACACCTGGCGGAAGTTCTCCGGGGTGTACACCTGCTGAGGAGTGCCGAGAGCGGCAACTTTTCCCTGTCGGGACAACAGCAGGATGCGGTGGGAGAAGGCGGCGGCCAGGTCGAGATCATGGGAGACCTGGATCACCGTGGTTCCCTGCTCGCGGTTGAGTCTGGCCAGCAGATCGGTGATTTCCAGGCGGTGGTCGAAGTCGAGGTGGCTGGTCGCCTCGTCGAGGAGCAGGACGGGGGTTTCCTGGGCCAGAGCCCGGGCCAGCAGTACCCGCTGCAGTTCGCCGCCGCTCAGGGCGGTGGCCGGGCGCTCGGCCAGCTGCGCGATGTCGGTGAGGATCAGGGCTTGCTCCACGGCCCGGCGGTCGGCGTTGGTCAGGCCAGCCAGTGCGGACTGGCTGGCAAAGCGGCCCATGGCAACCATCTCTCGCACCGGGTAGGGAAAGGGCGTTTGCGTCGCCTGCGGAACCACCGCTGCCAGCCGGGCGATTTCCCGGCGACTCAATGTGGCGATATCCCGTTCCTGCCAACGGATATTTCCACTGTCAGCCGTCAGTTGTCCGCGCAGAAGACGCAGCAGGGTCGATTTGCCGCAACCGTTGGGCCCGAGGATCGAGAGAATCTCCCCCTGTTGCACCTCCAGATTGATGTCGCGCAGCACCGGAGTGGTGCCGAAGGCGAAACAGAGGTTTTCTATCCTGATCATGCTTCTCCCTCCCGTCGGCGCAGCAGGTAAAGGAAGAAGGGGGCGCCGAGCAGAGCGGTTACTACCCCGACCGGTATTTCTGCCGGGGCCAGCAGGCTGCGGGAGAGGGCGTCGGCGGTCATCAAGAATGCGGCGCCGAGCAGGGCCGAAGCCGGCAACAGGCGGCGATGGCTGGGGCCCCAGAGGAGCCGGACCACGTGCGGGACGGTCAGGCCGACGAATCCGACCAGGCCGGCCAGGGCTACGGCCGCAGCGGTCAGCGCGCCGGCGGCGACGAACACGCAGAGCCGTGCTCGACCTACCGAAAGGCCGAGATCGGCGGCGGTCTCTTCGCCCAGGGTGAACAGGTCGAGTTGACGCGACTGGCTCCATAAAAAGAGAAAGGCGAGGCCAGCCCAGAGGGCGGCCCAGGGGAGCCAGGCCGGGTCGACCATGGCGAGGTTGCCGGCCAGCCAGAAGACCGCTGCGCGTACCGGGTCGGCGGGGGCGGTCCAGAGCAGAAAGAGCAGCAGCGCCGAGGCCAGGCTGCCGACCATCACCCCGGAGAGGATCAGGGTATGGGGCGATCCCCGGTGAGCCTGAGCCACCCAGTAGACCAGCGCCAGGGCCCCCAGCGCTCCGCCAAAGGCGGCCAGCGGTACGAACAGGGCGGCGGTGAAACCCGCCGTCAGCGCGGCCACTGCGCCCAGGGCCGCGCCGCCGGAGACACCGAGGATATAAGGATCGGCCAGGGGGTTGCGCAAGACCGCCTGAAAGGCGCCGCCCGAGGCTCCCAGGGCCGCACCGACCAGGGCTGCCAGCAGCGCCCGCGGAAGGCGGATCTTCAGAACCACGGTGGCATGGGTGGGGGTAGCGGGCTCACCAAGGAGGACGGAGTAAAGATCTCCGGCGGAGAGGGGGAGCGAGCCGGCCCAGAGGGCAAAGCCGAAGGCTGCCAGCACCGCGATTGTCAGGAGCGGCAGCCAGGAGTGCGGGCTCAGGGGTTTCATGGCAGGTCTCCGGGGGTTGTTATCGGTACGTCAACGCCATGAAAAGCTCTGGCCAAGGCGGCCAGGCCGAGGGCCAGCCGGGGGCCGGGTCGGTGGACCCAGTCCGGTTCGATATTGTGGATTCGCTGGTTCTTGACCGCAGTTAGTTCAGGCAAGTCGTGAAAAAATTCGTCGGCATCGATGGTGTTTGGGTGAGGTGAAACGACGATCAGGTCGGGGTCGGTGACCAGCAGGGCCTCGGCGTTCCAGGTGGGATAGCGGCTCGGTCCGGCAACGACCACATTGACTCCGCCGGCCGCTTCGATCAGGTCGTCGACCAGGGTGCCGGGGCCGGCCACGGTGAGTGGCTGCAGCATCACGCAGAACAAGACCCGGGGGCGCGGGCGGTCGCTGACGGCCTGGCGGACCCGCGCA
>JAQYWA010000285.1 GCA_030145265.1 Desulfuromonas sp.
GGCATAATCACCGAAATTGCGCCGGAAGGCCCGCGCCAGATCGAGAGCTTTCTGATCGTATTCCTCCTTGTCGGCCCAGGTGTTGCGCGGGTTGAGGACTTCAGCGGGAACATCGGGACAGGTTTTGGGAATGTGCAGGCCGAAAACCGGATCGGTCTGGTACTCGACCCCGGCCAGGCGGCCGTCGAGGGCGGCGTTGATCATGGCCCGGGTATACTTGATCTTCATCCGCGAGCCGACCCCGTAGGGCCCGCCGGTCCATCCGGTGTTGACCAGCCAGCAGGCGACGTTGTGCTTGCGCATCTTCTCCTTGAGCAGGTTGCCGTACACCGAGGGATGCAGGGCCATGAACGGGGCCCCGAAGCAGGAGGAAAATGCCGGCTGGGGCTCGGTGACGCCCCGCTCGGTGCCGGCCAGCTTGGCGGTATAGCCGGAGATGAAATGGTACATGGCCTGTTCCGGGGTCAGTTTGGCGATCGGCGGCATCACCCCGAAGGCATCGGCGGTGAGCATGATGATGTTGGTCGGATGGCCGGCCATGCCGCTTTCGACAATGTTCGGGATGTGGGTCAGCGGGTACGAAGCCCGGGTATTCTCAGTAAGGGAATCGTCATCGAGGTCGATGCGCCGGGTCGCGTAATCCATCGCCACATTCTCCAGCACGGTGCCGAAGCGGCGGGTGGTTTCGTAAATCTCCGGCTCGGCCTCGGCCGAGAGCTTGATGACCTTGGCGTAGCAGCCCCCCTCGAAGTTGAACACCCCCTGGTCGCTCCAGCCATGCTCATCGTCCCCGATCAGCGCCCGCTCCGGATCAGCCGACAGGGTGGTCTTGCCGGTCCCGGAAAGACCGAAGAATATGGCCACATCGCCGCCCTTGCCGACATTGGCACTGCAGTGCATGGAAAGCACCCCCTTGCGCGGGAGCAGGTAGTTGAGTACCGAAAAGATGCTCTTTTTGTTCTCGCCAGCGTAGGAAGTGCCGCCGATGATCACCATCTTCTTTTCGAAGTTGACGATGATAAAACTTTCGCTGCGGGTTCCGTCCAGCTCGGGGTCGGCATGAAAACGCGGCGCGTTGATGATGGTGAATTCGGGAACGAAGTCGGCGAGGTCTTCCTGCGGAGCCTGTATGAACATGTTGCGGGCGAACATGCTGTGCCAGGCGCGGGTGGTGACGACCCGAACCTTCAAACGGGAAGCGGGGTCGGCACCGGCGTGGCAGTCCTGGACAAAGATGTCCTTGCCCTGCAGAAACGCCAGCACCTTGTTGTACAGACGATCAAACTTGACCGGATCGAATTCCCTGTTGACCTTCCCCCACCAGACATGTTCGGCACTTTCGCCCTCACGGACCACAAAGCGGTCGTTGGGCGAACGACCGGTATGATGGCCGGTGGTCACCACCAGCGGGCCGAGGTGCGAGAGATGCCCTTCACCGCGCTTGACCACCTCCTCGACCAAAGCCGGGGTGGCGAGATTCCAGTAGCTGCCGCTTACATTGCGAATGCCATGATGTTCCAGGCCGTAGCTGCTCACAAATTTGCCGCTTCCGCTCATGCTCATCCTCCTCGTTCGGTTATGGATTGCTGGCCACCCATCAAAACGGGGACCAGGGGCCAACGCAACCATATCAGAATATCAGAGGATATTAATTTTACACTTGCTGCGGAAAAATTCTTCTTTTCAGCCGTGCACGATTAAATCCGCGCAGTCTGCAACCCGAAGCCATGTCGACGGCGCCCCAATGTCTGAGGGTGCAGAGTTTTTGTGTTATCGGTTTTCACCCCACAGCCCTCGGACGAAATGTTCTTTTGAAACGCCGCAGGCATGCCCCCCGGCCACAGTTCGCATGACAGACCCACCCCACGAAGCGCCGCCGTATAATATGGCCATTGAAGACTATTGAAGCACTGTGCTGGGCGACAGAAATGCGCTCCGCGAAGGAGCCATTGTTTGCTTCCTTTTTGTTGGCTCGGACAAAAAGGAAGACGTCTGGCGGGACGCGACCCGCCGGTTCTGATTTTGATGTGAAAAACGGATCAGCCATAGGGGGACAGGAAATAGGTATTATGTCCCCCCCAATTTCGAGCGCCAGCCGATCATGGTTTGAAAGGGGACATGTGGCGGAGGCCCTTGTAATCGGCTAAGCTATAGCTAACGGAAGGGTGGCACAGGCTATGGCAGATGCCGGCAGACAAACAGGCGGGATGGGCAAGGTGGTCACGGCAGTTGCCGTGCTTCTTTTGGTGCTACTCGGTCCTGCAGTCGCCACCTGCCAGGCTGATGGGAGTCTGTACGCCCTGAATATCTACAGCGGACGTTTGACCACCAACAACTGGGAGGATTTTTTCGCCGGTGGCGACAAGTTGAACTTCACCAATTCCTACCTGGTCGCGGTGGCTCTGGCACGCCGTATTCACTCCTATCAGAAAAAAACCAGCTTCGAGCTCGAGGGACAGCTGGTGAAGCATTTTAACCGACAGAAGCACTGGGAGCTGAACGCTCTCGCGGTGGCCCGTTGGGAGGCTTTCTGCTGGGATGAGACCATCGACACTGACGTCGCCTTCGGCCTGGGGGCGTCCTATGCCACCGACAAGGCGAAAATTGAGGAACAAAACGATGGCGATACCTCGCGGCTGCTAGCCTACTGGATGGGCGAATTGGCACTGTCCCTGCCCGCTTATCCTGCGACCGCACTGATCGTGCGCATTCACCACCGCTCGGATGCTTTTGGCTTCATTGCCGACGGCGGCGGCTCCAACGCTCTGGCCGTTGGCCTAAAGTACCGGTTTTAACCGCCAAACAAAAGGGGTAGAGGGAAGGCGTGGCGGGACGCCGCCGGTCTTGTGGTTTCAACGGTTGAATAGGTCGAGTGGGACAGGCACCTGCCACCCCTATGTCCAGAGCTTTTGTGTTGCTGCTTTTTCACTCAACAGCCCTTTGACAAAATGTCCGCTTAGGTTGCTCAGGACCTGAACAGCGGCGACAGGTCGCATTTCCTTCCCTGGCCACGAAGCCCCGCCGCTCAATTAGAAGGCGAACGGTCACCGGGGACTCCCCCGTACGAAAGATAAATCCCCCGCAGGGGAGCCATTTTTTGCTTACTTTTTGTTGGCTCGGACAAAAAGGAAGGCGTCTGGCGGGACGCGACCCGCCGGTCTTGGGAGGTCGTTAGGGACAGGCACCTGCGGAGCCAGTCCCTATAACACCGTCGAGTCCCGGCCCGTCAGCAGTCCTTGAAAACGGCCGGCCGCTTTTCAAAAAACGCCAGCATCCCCTCTTTCTGGTCCGCAGTGGCAAAACAAAGGGCAAAGAGGTCGGCCTCGTAGCCGGCAGCCCGCAGTATTTCCATTTCCAACCCGTTGACCACCGCCTCC
>JAQYWA010000286.1 GCA_030145265.1 Desulfuromonas sp.
CCCTGGGTCATCCCCGCGGTGGTTGTCCTGCTGTTCTTAATCGGTTTCTTTTTTGGCGACCAGAAACAGTTCACAGACGCCGCCATGGCATGGATTCTGGCCAACGGCCTGCTCGCCGCCCTCGGCGCCCTGATTGCCTTCGGCCATCCCCTCACCATCCTGGCCGCCTTCATCGGTGCCCCCATTACGTCGCTCAACCCCACCATCGGAGCCGGCTTCGTCACCGGGGTAGTGCAGGCTTTCGTTGCCGCCCCCACGGTCCGCGACATGGAGCAGGTCAGCGACGATCTGGCTACCCTGCGCGGCTGGTGGAGCAATCGCATGACCCGCGTCCTGCTGGTTTTTTTATTTTCCTCCCTCGGTTCAGCGATCGGCACCCTGGTGGCTTTCGGCTGGCTAAAAAACCTGTTCTGAGCTTCACTCCCCCCCGTAACGCCAGGCGTCCAGTGCGGTTTCCATGTCCAGATCGCGCAGATAGAAATCCCTGCGAAAATTCACTACACCATCCGGATCGACCCAGGCAGTCCAATACAGGAGTTGCACCGGCAGTGGCTGTTCCAGAGATATCCGCAATGGAGCATTCCGACTCTCCGCATCGAGTAGCTCGTCGCAAGTAACCCCCTGGGATTCGAGCAGATATTGAGCCAAATCCATCGGGCGTTCGATGCGGATGCACCCTGAGCTGAAAAGCCTTATCCGCCGCTGGAACAGGTGCCTCTCTGAAGTATCATGCAGGTAGACCGAAAACCGGTTCGGAAACATGAACTTGACTTGGCCGAGCGGGTTCTTGGGGCCAGGCTTATGTCGCAACACCCCCGGAAAATTCTTCGCATCCACCTCAGACCAATCAATACCGGCAGGATCAATCACCTCTCTCTTACCCCGCCAGGAAACGATCTCGTAGTGATTTCTGCTGAGCCAGTCCGGATTTCCTTTAATGATCGGCAGCTTGTCTTCGCGCAGGATGGTCGGCGGCACATACCAGTAAGGTGCAAATTCCAGATACGTCATCTGTCCCGAAAAGACGGGAGTTTTACGATACTTGTTGCCAACGATGACCGGCATCGACATGACCACATGGTCATTTTCAACCACCTTGAGAGAGAAATCGGCGATATTGACCTGCAAGTACCGCCCGTCCAGGGTCTTCGGCAGCCAGCGCCAGCGCTCCAGGTTCAGCTCAATCTGGCGGATGCGCTCTTCGACCGGAACATTGAGCTCAGCCAGAGTCCTCGGACCGAGCACCCCGTCAACAAGCAGGCCATGCCGCTTCTGAAAAATCCTCAAGGCTCGCACCGTCAGCGCATCTAAGAGATCGGGGTCGTCCCCGGAAAATACGGCGACGTTTTCCGTCATGAGTAGCCGCGCCTTGAGCAGGCGTACTCGTTTGCTCTGTTCGTTCGGTCGGACCACCGGCCCCGATGGGATTCTCGGCCAGCCGCCCATAACCATGATCTGCCGATACAGTTCGAGCTGCTGCACCAGTCTCTGATACCCCAAGTGAGCCGGAACCAGGTCACTGAGTGCGGCCTGGAGGCGCTGCCGCTTTAGAACGTGATCCAGCAATTTTGCCGGATTGGCTATATTCTCCCAGCGACTCTGCTGACGGAGCTCTGCAAATGCCATGCGCCCTTGCAGATGATCCGAGGCATACCAGAGAAACGCATCGGTCAACAGCAGGTCAAGCTGCGCCATCCAATACGGATCGAAAAGAAGATCGTGCCCGCGGGAGTCAGCCGCCAGTTTGAGCAATGATGTGATCAGATCGAGATGGTAATCCTCGGGACATAAACCCTCGATCGAAGCTCCCCGCAAGGCATCCAGCAACACTTCGGCCAGCGGCACCGTTCCCAGGTCATTGACCCATGCAGGCGCATAACCACGAGCCGAATAAAATTCATGCAGGGAAAAGTGCGGACGGATCTGGACGCGGCCCATGAGCAATTGCTCCGGCAACGGTTCCGATTCGAGCAGGACACGCAGTTCGGCTTCGACCTGGATGCCGAGCGAAGTGGAGAAAACAGGGGGCGAAACTGACCATTCGAGACAAACCAGAAACAACAGTAGCCAAACAGCAGCGGCACGACGCATTGCACATCCCTTCGGGGAAAAGAAGTCAATATTAATGATACCTGCAACACGTGCCGGTCGCCAGCCAATCCTCAAAAAAGTTTTTAAAGAATCCCAGGACAAGAGCTGGTCAGAAAAAAATACGGGGTAATCGAAGCTGCTTTGCGCGACCTCTGTTACCCCGTTTATATAAAGCTTCAAAGAAATGAATTACTGGGCGGAATTTTACGATCTGACAAACCTGGGCAAACTCTGCCCGGCATGTCAATGCAGACAGGCCCTTCAATCACCCGCGCTTCTGCAAAACATCCCTGATCTCACGCAGAAGGAGCACATCCTCCGGCGGGGCGGGCGGTTCTGCCGGGGCATCTTCTTCTTTTTTACGCATGGAATTTAGTCCTTTGATCAGCATGAAGATGGCAAAGGCCACTATGACGAAATCGACAACCGTCTGCACGAAGGCCCCGTAGTTAAGGGTGGCGGCACCCGCCTCCTTGGCAGCGTTCAGGGTAGCGTACGATTCGTCGCCCAGATTGAGAAACAGACCGGCAAAATCGACCCCACCCATAAGCTTGCCAATCGGCGGCATAATGACATCGCTGACCAGCGAAGAAACGATCTTGCCGAACGCAGCGCCAATGATGATACCGACCGCCATGTCCATGGCATTGCCCTTGACTGCAAACTCTTTGAATTCCTACATCAGTGACATAATCAACTTCCCCTTTCCGCTAGATAAGTTCATAGAAAGCTCTGCAATAAGGGATAACCGATTCCCGTCAAAGAGCAAGCAGCAAAAAGCCCCCAGACAAGCCGGGGGCGCGCATTCATAAAAACTTAAAATAGTGATTGAGCTGGTTGTTACAGATCGGGAGAAACTACCCCCGGGTCAACTCACCATCGATGAGCCGCCAGGACTGATTAGAACAACTGTCGCGCAGGATCTCCGGAAGCAGGTCGGCAGGAAAATTCTGATAACTGACTGGGCGCAGAAACCTGTTAATGGCTGCGGTGCCGACCGAGGTGAAACGACTGTCGGTGGTGGCCGGATACGGGCCGCCGTGGGTTATGGCGTGGCAGACCTCGACGCCGGTGGGAAACCCGTTAAAGATGAGCCGCCCAGCCTTGCGTTCGAGCACTCGTGCCAGCGGCGGGATGACGGGAAAATCTTCTCCCGCCCCATGAATGGTCGCAGTCAGCTGCCCCCTGATGTGACGTGCAACTACCAGGAGTTCGTCGAAACTGTCGCATTCAACGAGGAGCGAAGCCGGGCCGAACACTTCTTCCTCGAGGACGGGGTTGGC
>JAQYWA010000287.1 GCA_030145265.1 Desulfuromonas sp.
TCGGACTTGACGGGCCGAAACGAAAAATCGGATGGTCGAGACCAGATTTTCGAGGATTTGAGAGCGAATAGCAGGGCTATTTGTCGAAAATCGTCGGAAATATGGGCCGATCAGTCGATTTTGCAGTCGGTTTATGTGAAGTCCAACAGCCTCCTAGCTTCAGCACCCCGCCGAATCACCTCGACTCCGAATAAACATTTACGGCAGCCTTGGGGCATATAAAACACCAAAAACCACAAAAAATTGGACCGTCCGCAACACCTCAGCCGCACCCTGTCTTAAATTAATTCTTGACACATTCGCTAAACTTCAATAAAAATGTTACCAACAATCATCTGGAGGAAACATCCATGAAGTTTTCGACCAAAAGCCGCTACGGGCTGCGTGCTCTGTTCGACATGGCCTATAATTCAGGCAACTTGCCGACACAGATCAAGGACATCTCCCGCCGTCAGGACATTTCTCCCCGCTACCTCGAACAGATATTTCAGGACCTGAAAAAGGCCGGGCTGATCAAAAGCCGTCGCGGTCCCCAGGGCGGCTATTTTCTGGCCAAAAAACCCGAGGAAATTACCGTCAGGCAGATTCTGCTGGCCGCCGAAGGCGACCTGGCCCTGGTCTCCTGCGCCCGCGAAGAGGCCCCTTCAAAGGGCAAATGCGAGTTCGACAGCCGCTGCGTCACCCAGCAGATCTGGGCCGAGGCGACCCGCAAGCTGACAGCTTACTTCGAGTCGGTGACGCTCAGAGATCTCTGCGACCAGGGCAAGGAACTGGGCCTGGAAAAAGAGCTCGACCACCGCTTCATGTACTACATCTGACACCTCTTCACACGGAGAGTTTTATGCCTACAACCATCAGCAACTCCCCCCTGGGTCAAATCGGCCAGACCCCTCTGGTCAAACTTTCCCGCCTCAGCGACCCTGCTGGCGCCGCGGTCTGGGGCAAGCTCGAATCGGCCAACCCCGGCGGCAGCGTCAAAGACCGCATCGCCCTGGCCATGATCGAGCAGGCCGAGCAGGAAGGCCGACTCAAGCCGGGCGCAACCATCGTTGAGCCGACCAGTGGCAATACCGGCATCGGTCTTTCCCTGGTCTGCGCCATCAAAGGTTACAAGCTGATCCTGACCATGCCCGACACCATGAGCATGGAGCGCCGCCGACTGCTCGGGGCCTATGGCGCCGAACTGGTGCTCACCCACGGAACCCAGGGAATGCGCGGCGCTATCGACAAAGCCGAAGAAATTGCCACGGCGAAAAAAGGGTTCATGCCCCAGCAGTTCAAGAACCCGGCGAACCCCCGGATCCATGAACAAACCACTGGCCCGGAAATCGTTGCCGCCCTCGACGGCAGCATTGATGCTTTCGTCACCGGGGTCGGTACCGGCGGCACGATTACCGGGGTCGGTCGCGTGCTGCAGGCCCACAATCCCAAAATTCTTATCGCCGCAGTAGAACCTGCCGATTCGCCGGTCCTTTCCGGAGGGGATCCCGGCCCGCACAAGATCCAGGGGATTGGCGCGGGGTTCGTTCCCGATGTGCTCGACACCCGCATCTATCAGGAAGTGATCACCGTCAGCAACGACGACGCCATCGCTACGTCTCGCAAGCTGGCCCGTACTGAAGGGCTGTTTGTCGGCATTTCAGCCGGAGCCAACGTCTTCGCGGCCCTGCAGGTGGCCCGCCGCCTCAAACCGGGGCAGAACGTCGTGACCATCCTCTGCGACACCGGCGAACGCTACCTGTCGACGGGAATCTACGACTGATCGACACCTTTACTTGGCCAAATCACCCAGGGCATGGAGTCAGCATCGCAGTCTGAATGTTTTCTCTGTGCCCTCAGCGTTTATTCATACGACTGAGTTTACATGTCACTAGACGAAAAATACCAAAAACTCAAAGAAATGCTGCAGGGGATGGGCTCAGTGGTCGTCGCATTTTCCGGCGGCGTCGACTCCACCTTTCTGCTGCGCGTGGCCCGCGACGTGCTCGGGACCGAGCAGGTGCTGGCCCTGACCGCCACTTCGCCGACTTACCCGCAGTATGAGTTCGACCAGAGCTGCGCCCTCGCCGCTGACTTCGGCGTCCGCCAATTGGTGGTTGAAAGCGATGAGCTGAAAATCCCCGGATTTGCCGCCAACGACCGGCGCCGCTGCTACCACTGCAAGAAAGAACTCTTTTCCATCTGCCGCGACAAGGCCCTTGAACTCGGCTTCGCCTGCATCCTCGACGGCTCCAACACCGACGACCTCGGCGATTTCCGGCCCGGCCGCGAAGCCGCCGCCGAACTTCAGGTCCGCTCGCCGCTGATGGAGGCCGGGCTCAGCAAGGACGACATCCGCCAGCTCAGCCGCCAGCTCGGCCTGCCGACCTGGGACAAACAGCCCTTTGCCTGCCTGTCGTCCCGATTCCCTTACGGCACCGAGATCACCGCCGAGCGGTTGACCCAACTCGACCGCTGTGAAACCCTGCTGCGTCAGCGGGAGTTCCGCAACTACCGGGTCCGCTACCACGGCGATACCGCCCGCATCGAGGTCGCTCCAGCCGAAATTCCGCGCCTGCTCGATGAAGCCTTGCGAGAAGAAATCGTCCGCGAGTTCAAGGCCGCGGGCTTCACTTACGTCGCCCTCGACCTGCAGGGCTACCGCACAGGGAGCATGAACGAAACCACCCCCTGATTCATTTGAGCGCCACCAGCACCACGGAGGGATCATGCAGCGAACCAGTGCCTTACTTGCCGTCTGTTTCTGCGCCGGCCTGATTGCCGCCCTCTTCAACAGCCTGGCCGCCTGGCTCGGCGGAGCCTTGGGGATCACCTCCCTGGCCGGAGTGGCCCTGGCGCCTGAATTCACCAGAGCTTGGCTCTATCCCCGCCTGGTCTGGGGCGGCATCTGGGGGCTGGCCTACTTCGTTTCGGTCCGCCCGCTACGCTCGCGCTGCCACTGGGTCCGCAAGGGACTGTGGGTCAGCCTGCTCCCCACCGCCGCTCAGCTCTTCTTCATCTTCCCCCAGCACACCCCCAATGGCCTGCTCGGCCTCGGTCTCGGCACCCTGACCCCGTTCTTCGTGATTTTCTACAACCTGGTCTGGGGTTTTTGCGTCGGCGTCTTCACCCGCCTACTCTGGGGCCGCAGATGATCCCAACACCCATCCGAGCCTGGCTGCGTGCGGCGCTTATCGCACTCTTCATCGCCCTGGCCTTCGGCTGCGCCGAGGCCGACCAGCAAGGCCCCTCCGGGACCGTCTCCTGGATCTATGACGGCGACACCCTCAAGATCGAAGGCATCGGCAAGGTCCGATTGATCGGCATCGACACGCCGGAAAAAGAAGACTCGCCGCG
>JAQYWA010000288.1 GCA_030145265.1 Desulfuromonas sp.
GAATCACCCCATTCGGACAAAACCCCACCGCCCTGGCTGTAATGCATGGTGTGGCAATCCGAACAGTCCAACCCGGTGACTTTGGCCAGCGCCGGTGTCGCCAGCAACAGCACCGGCAGCGCCAGAGACAACATCCCCCGCAAAAACGAACCCAGGCTATACCCCCGTCGCGTCATAATCGCCCTCTTTCGTTCTGCAGCCGTTACCCTCACCGGCTGAAAATATCGACCCGGCTGTTCCCCTCATCGACCACACAGAGCCGTCCGGCCCAGTCGAAAAGGAGTTGGGACGGATACCAGAGCCGACCGGGCCCCTTGCCCCGATCGAGAAAGTCGAAGCGAAACTCCCCCTGCGGCCCAAAGACCGCCACCTTGCCGGCATGGCGGTCGAGGATATAGAGCTGTCCGGCATCGTCGATTTCGAGGGAGACGGGGAATTCGAGGGGGGAGGCGAGTTTAATGACACTCGGCGCACCCTCGCCGGCAAACAGATAGACCCTGTCGGCCAGCCCGTCGAGGGCCCAGAGCTTGCGCCCCCGAACCTTGAAATCGACGATCCCCCGACTCCCTTCGGGGCCGGCAAAGGTCTTTTCGACCTTTAAATTGTCGTCGAGCCGCACGACCGCCCCTTTCATGCGATCGAGGACCAGCAGCCGCCCCTGGTGGTCCAGGGCCAGGCGCGCCGGAAAGATCAGGCTGCCGTCGGGATAGCTGAGGGAAAAGCGCCGCACCTGCTGCTCCTTGGGATTGACATAGAGGAGCTGATTGGTGGAGCGCTCGACCACCCAGAGGGTACCGCGCAACCCCTTGGTCATGGCGACCGGCTGTTTGAATTCGCCGCCGGCGTTGAAGGCGGTCAGATGCTTGCCGTCACGGTCGAAGGAAACCAGGGTGCCGCCGACGGCATCGACGACGTAGTAACGTTGGCTTTCGTCGTCAGTGGCGATGGCGATGGGCCGGTCGATTTTCAAGTCGCTCGAGCGCGCCGGCAGCTGCATGAGAGCGGTCCAGCTCGCGGTCGCCCCCCAGGCGGAAGAGGACAGCAGCAATCCCAGCAGAGGGATGAGGATTTTGTATTTCATCGACGTCTCCCGTCTCAATAGCTCAGGTGGCATTGCACGCACAAGCCCCGCTCGGCGCTGCCGTGGAGGAAATGCTTGTACATGGTGCCGGCGTTGGCGTCATGGCAGCTCATGCAGTCCATCGGCACCCCATTACGCGGATCACGGGCCTTCTCACCGAGGGGATGGGTGAAGGTCTTGTGTTTGGCGTGGCAGCCGGCGCAGACTTCCTGGGGCGAGCCCTTGATCATGCCGGGCCAATCGGAGCCGTGCAGATCGTGGCAGTCGGAACATTTGTTCCAGCCGGGGTGCTGATGGAGCATTTTAGCCCGGCGGCTGAAGGTTGCGTCATGACATTTGCGGCAACCGGCCCCTTCGTTGGCCGGCAGCAGGCCCGGCCGATCCCCCACGTGGGGGTTGTGACAGGCGACGCAGGGGTTGCCCCCGGCGCTGCTCTGCAAATGGCTGTGGCTGTGGTTGAAGCTGGCGAGCACCGCTTTGTGACAACCGAGGCAGACGTCGGCCCCCTGCCCCTTGCCGTGACAGGCCTGGCAGTTCCCCTTGGCGAAGGGCTGATGTTTCACCTCGCGCAATAGGCTGCGCTCCTTCCCCCCGTGAGGGTGGTGACAACCGAGACAGTCCATGGCGCGCGGGTCATAACCGCGATGGGTTGTTTTGATCCGCCCCTCGTCCTTGTGACAGGCGAGGCAAAGGCTGCTGTCCGCCCGCTTGAGGAGGCGATAATCGTCGCCGCCATGGGCATCGTGACAGGCCGAGCATTGGCCGGACTGGAAGGGCTGATGGGTGTGGGCAAAGGGCTGTTTCGCCTCTTTGTGGCAACTGAAGCAGAGCTCGCCGCCCGGCTTGGCCAGCAGACCGGCATAGGGGGCCGCGTGGGGCGCATGACACTGACTGCAGGCCCCGGCTTTAACCGGCTGATGGAGCACCCTGCTCTGTTTGACCCGGGCCTCGGTGCGCTTATGACAGCTGTAACAGAGCTGGTCCTGGGCCTGCAGCAACAGGCCGGCGTGTTTCGCCACATGGGGGCTGTGACAGACCTCGCAGCGCTTTTCCGCAACGGGAGAATGGACCACCTTCCCCTGGAAATCGGCACTCTTGTGGCAGTTGAAGCAGGATGATGCCAGCGCCGGGCTCCCCGCAAGGAGCAATCCAAGAAGCAGCAGGAAGAGAAATTTCACCGTCTGTTTCATGGCTTACCTCCCGGGTGACAGGCTTTGCAGTCCCCCTCGGCAAAGGGGGCATGCTTCACCGGCAGGGTCAACGACTTATCCGGTCCGCCATGGGGGTCGTGACATTGCAGACAGCTGGCGCGACCGGGAACGATCCCTTGATGACTCTTGCCGAGGGCCGCCGGGCTGAGATCATGACAACCGGCACAAAGCTCGGCCACCGGCTTCTGTTTTTGCGGCGCGTGGGGGTCGTGGCAGATCCCGCAATCCCCTTTGACCGCCGGCGCATGACCGACCCCTTTTTCCCAAAAAGCGTTGACTTTGTGGCAGCCGAGGCAGAGAGCCGGCTGTTCCTGCAGCAGATAGCCCTTTTCGCTGTTGCCGTGGGCATGGTGACAAACGGCGCAGTTCTGATGAGCCGAGGGGGTATCGGCCGCCACCTTGCGCCCGGGATGGCAGGAAACGCACAAGGCATCCGCGGCGGCGGTCAGCAAAAAGGGCTGGTCGGCGGCGTGGGCGGCGTGGCACAGATCGCAGCGTCCCTCGACGAAGGGGCGATGGCGCTTGGGTTCCTTGCGCTCCTCGGCAATCTTCTGATGACATCCCGAGCAGAGATCGACCCCGGTGGCGACGAGGAGCTTCTTCTGCATCCCCCCGTGGGGGTTGTGACAAGCGGAACACTCCCCGGTGACAAAGGGCCGGTGCAGGCTCGGGCGGCCCATCTCCTGGTCAACCCGTTGGTGACACTCGCCGCAGAGGGTCCGCTGATCCCGAACCAGCACGCCGCTCACCTCGCTCTCGTGCGGGCGGTGGCAGGTTAGGCAATGGCCGTCGCGGGCCGGGGGATGGTTGACCCTTTTGGCGGCGGACAGCTCGGCATGACAATCCTGACAGAGTTTTTCCGCCGGCTTGGTCAGCAGCGCGCTTTGGCCGGCCGCCGGAACATGGGCCTGGTGGCAGGCCAGGCACTCCCCCTGGGCCGCCGGGGTGTGGACCAGCCCCTTGGCCGTCGCCATCGTGGGGCCAAAGTGCTTGAAT
>JAQYWA010000289.1 GCA_030145265.1 Desulfuromonas sp.
TAAAATCAGCTAAATTGTCAAAGAACGGCTCCGCCTGACCGGAAAACCAGTACCGGACGACGGGGTTAGGCTGTAAATTTCTCGTAAAAATGACTTAGCGAGAAGAACCCGAGAGGTGCGAACTGACCTCTCACTGATTCAGGAGTTATAGCGGCGATTGGAATCAGTGTGGCGCTCATGAGTTCGAATAGCTATTCATTAACTTGCAACTCTATATGCGGCTCATGCGGGTTGTATAGCGGAGCTGAAATGGACGCATGTTTTGAGAGGAGACGTGCGTGCATAGACGATTGCATGAAGAACAAATACAACCAACCTGGTGATAGTGGATATAGGCAAAGCCCTCGCCAGAATTGGGAAACTCCGGTAGCCCCCCAATACTATGGGCAATATTGTTGCGATAGTGACGGCAATCCGCGATGTGTAATTTATCCAAGCCAACTTGGTGCTGGTTGTTTTTGTCCAGGGCAGGGATATGGGATTGTCTGTCAATAATTTTGGCTGAGGACTGTAGCCGATCAAGTCGGGCAATGACTTTATCGTTGCCCGACATTTAACATAATCACCATGCGTTTAACACGGACTCGCTGAAGCTCGCCGGTTAACTTCACGTTAAGGCTTTAGAAAACCCCAATTCTCATAAACCACGGTCTATGAGACACTTTTTGACCGTGTTCGGCGATCACCACATTTTGAAGAGATTTTCAGGGCCATTTTGATCACCAGATCAAGTGGCCTTTTCTCATAATGCAGAGGTTGTAAGACAATAGAACTTTTCGCCCCGGTTACCACCAAAGTTCAATGACACAACTTATCGAACAGCCCAGTCTCTTGACTTAATACCGGTTCTTCCGGGGAAATCGGGGAGAACAGAACATTGAACAAACAACCGCAGCAACCCCGGTGCCAAAACCATGTTCAGGAGCGGGAGGGTCATTCGCTCGCGCCCAGCGCGGCCGTGATCAGACCCAGCAGCACCAGGATCACCAACGCCGTAGGCCAATGATTAAAACTAGATTCGATTCTTCCGATGATCCGCCACCAATCCACACGAGACCACAGACGCCGCACCAGGGCAAGTCCGGCATCCCGCCACAGCGGCAGGCGTCTGTCGGCCAAACACCGACCGTGACACAATACCGCAGCCAGCCCCTTGCTGATGGGAACCAGCAGAGGAAGATCGGGCAGGTGCGGCACGCGCTGTTTGACGCTCAGCCAAGCCGCGAGAGAGGCGGTCAACATCATCAGGGCGGGCTGCCAGAATTCGCTAGGTGATAGCCCGACCAGGTTGTATGCCGCAGCCAGAAAGCCCGCTGCCGTCAGTCCCCCGGCCGCCAAAAGGGCCGTTTCCGTGGGCGCTTGCGTGGGTTGCTGCACGACGTCCGGGGATATCCTCATGTCGCGAGAGCCTTGGATGGATGGAGGGCTCAGCAACAGGCCGCGGACGACAAGGAAGGCTATGGCAGCCGTCGCCCAGGACATCTGCATTGTCGCAAAACCGTCGTCCTTCCCCAAAAAACCAGTGACGGCCACGGGAACGGTCACCAATTGCAACGCGGCGAGCCACTTCACTGCATGGGGCAGAGGATGCAACCATTTCGGGATGTTCCCGGCTGCACGCCGGTCGAGCAGCAGCAAGGCGGCCAGGGCGAATCCCGATTGGAGAATGGCCGCATGCGCGCCTTCGGCCATCCCAGACCAGGACTGCGGGTGGAATAAAGCCGACCCCAGCATCGCCACCCACAGGCCAGTCAGGGCTATGGCTGTACAAGCCAGTACCGCGCGAGGATGGACCTTCAACAGGCCAGCCAAGACAGCATACCCCAGCGTAACCCACGCAAGCCACTGCAGCACGACCCCCGCACCGGACCAATGAATATCGCCAATTGGCAGTAGGCGCAACCAGCCCAGCAGCCCGGCCCCGAGCATGAAGCTGATCAGCGCCGGGCGTACCGCCATCCCTGCGTTCACGAAGACCGGCGCCAGCCAGAAGTGAACCCCAACGACGCCTGCTTTGATCCCAAAGCCGACGATCAACAGGCCAAGTACCAACCCCCGGTTGTCAGTGTTCATCAAGGCTTGGCGAAGGGACATGAAATCAACGCTGCCCGACGCTTGGCCCAGTATCAACAGCAGTTCGAACACCAGAAGATCGCTCAGCACGAGCAGGACCACCAGCACCCGGACCGCTGTCTGCGTTGATATATTAGCGTCGTGGACGAGTAGGCCGTACAGAGCATAGCCTGCCAGGGTGCCAGCAGCAAAGAACAACATGGCGTCGCCCGCCAGCGCTAAGCCGAATCCGCCCGCCATGGCTAGCAGCAGCAGAGTAGCGAAGCGGTTAGCTCCGGAGGTGTGCAACTGGGGACGCGCGAGCAACCCCGCGGCTAGCAAGAGGGTGGCGCTCAGCAGCAGGAACACCCTCCCGGTGCCGTCAAGAACCAGCGACCCGCCCAGCATGGCACCGGGGAGCCGAAGTCCGATTTCGGGGAGCACTACCGCGGTCACCAGCGCCGGGAGCGCTGCCCAGGGTACAAGTCTCATGGCCACGGGGCGCGTGGTGCCGAAAGACACCGTCCCGGCCAACAGCAGTGGCCAAAGCACAACCAGCAACAACGTCAGGGAGGCGATTACATCAATCATGGCTGATAGAACTCCCGTGCCGCGATGATCTTCGCCCACCCTAGGGGGCTGAAAGGCAGAGCCGCCAGCAGTCCCGCACCCAGGGCCATTGCGGCCGTCACCAACGGTGGAAGCAAAAGCGCCCAAGCCGTCTCCTTGCGGCCAAAGTCGTGCTCCTCCGGCCAGGCGACTGGAGGCTCCCGAAACCAGGCAGCATGCAAAATGGGCAGGAAATAGGCGGCATTGAGCAGGCTACTGCCGGCCAGCACGAAGATCACCCAGTCCTGGCCTGCCTCCAGCGCGCCCAAGCCCAGATACCATTTGCTGATGAATCCGGCAATAGGCGGCGCACCAATCATGCCGAAGGCCCCGACAGTAAACGCCGCCATGGTCCAAGGCATGCGCCGGCCCACACCATTCATCTCGCTGACTTTGTGAACCCCTAAGGTCTCGGCCAGATTGCCCGCGCAGAAAAACAAGGTAATTTTCATGAAACCCTGGTGCACCAGATGCACCACGCCGCCGATGGTCGCGACAGATCCTGCGATAGCGACGCCCAGGGCGATGTAGGATACCTGGCTGACCGTGGAAAAGGCCAATCTGCGTTTCAGATCATCTTGAAACAGGGCCCGCAACGAACCGTAGATGATCGTGAACGCCGCCA
>JAQYWA010000290.1 GCA_030145265.1 Desulfuromonas sp.
ACAGGCTTTCTGCGGGGCGCTGCGGGCCGCATCGAGCACCTTGCGCCCAATGCGCCAGGAGTGGCAGTGTTGCAGGTAATGGGTGAATTTCTTGCCGAGGGTGATGTCGGCGCTGATGCAGCCGTACAGGTAGTCTTGAGGATGGGCGCTGAGCAGGGTCTGCAGCTGCGGCGGCAAGGTTTCCAGGTTGGCCAGGATATGCGAACCGAGCTGCAGGTGAATCCCGATTCCCCAGGCGAAGGCCTCACCAGGAATCAGCACAAGGAGAAAAGTTAATAGAAAACAGGATAATATCATAGGCATCTCAACCAGGATTTGCGTTTAGAGTAATTCTTCCCAGCAGCTAAGTAAAGGACTAATGCCAGAGAATCTGAAGCACGAATTGCATGAAGCCCTCGCCCAGGCCCGCAGTTTTTTTGAAGATCTGCACGACCTTGGCGTATCCGCTGTGCCGGTTGCCGAACTGCCGGCCGAACTGCCCCCCTGTCCGCCGGATGTGTGCGGGGTCGACCGCGGCGGGACCGCTGTCTGTCGGGCTGAAACCATGGAAGAAATCCAGGCTGATCTCGGTGACTGCCAACGCTGTCCCTTATGCCGCGGCCGCAAGAGCATCGTGTTTGGCGTGGGCGACCCCCATGCTCGACTGGTTTTCGTCGGCGAAGCACCAGGACGGGAAGAGGACGAAAAGGGCGAGCCGTTTGTCGGCGAAGCCGGTCGTCTGCTCGACCGCATCTTGTTCGCTATGGGACTGGCTCGGCAGGATGTTTATCTCTGCAACGTTGAAATGTGTCGGCCGCCCGGCAACCGTGACCCGCGTCCGGAGGAAATCGCAGCCTGCGAACCGTTCCTCAAACGCCAGCTGGCCGCCATCGAACCGGCGATGATCATCACCCTCGGTGAGTGTGCCAGCCAGTCTCTGCTGGGCGACCAGACCGCCATCAGCCACCTGCGTGGTAAATGGCACCAGTATCAGGGGATTCCCCTGCTTCCCACCTATCATCCGGCCTATCTGCTGCGCAACCCGGCGGCCAAGCGGGAAGTCTGGGAGGACATGAAGCAGGTGATCAAGTGTCTGCGCGAAGCCCGGAGCGGCTGATGAGGGTCGCTTCCGGCGAAACCTTGAGCATCGAGGAGGTTTGCCAGCTCCGCCCGGATGCCAATGGCCGCTCGGTTGAAATCCTGCGCGGGGTTAACCTCGAAGTGCCGGCCGGTCGCCTGATGGTTGTGGTCGGCCCTTCCGGCGGCGGCAAAAGCACGCTTTTGCGTCTGATCAACCGTCTTGAAGATCCATCCTCAGGGCGAATCCTCCTCTCCGGAATCGACATTGCCACCCTCGATCCGTTGCAGCTGCGCCGTCGGATCGGCGTTGTGCTGCAGGTGCCGTTTATGTACGAGGGGACGGTGCTGGACAATCTCCAGCGGGCTTTTTTCTTCCGCGACGAGCCTCTTCCTGCGGCAAACGATGCCGGTCTGCTCCAGGTTCTCGAGCTCTGCCGCCTGTCGCTCGATCTGCTTGCCCGCCAGGCTCGCTCCCTTTCCATCGGTCAGCAGCAACGGGTCAGCCTCGCTCGCACCCTGCTTGCAGCCCCCGGTTTGCTGGTGCTCGATGAACCGACCAGCGCCCTCGATCGTCCCACCGCCGACCAGCTGGGACGCACCCTGCAGGACATCTGCCGTCAGCGGCAACTCAGCATCCTGATGATGACCCACGATCTGCGCTTGGCTCAGCGGGTGGCCGATCATGCCGCTTTTCTCGATCAAGGCCGGATCGTCGAGACTGGAGAGTCTGCCCGCCTGTTTGAAAATCCTCACAGCGAGGCGTTGAAAAACTTCCTTTCATCACCTGCCGACCAGCGGGAGGACGGCCATGTCGGGTAGCGTGATCGATCTCTCGATAATCGACCTGGTGTTGGTGTACGGCCTGGTCCTGATTGCGGCCTCTCTGGCCCGTTTTAACCGCATCGGCCAGGAACGGGATCTGCTCTGGTCATCGCTGCGGATGATCGTGCAGTTGCTGGTGGTTGGCTACCTGCTTAAAATGGTTTTCACCATTGCCAGCCCCTTGCCGGTGCTGCTGATCCTGCTCATCATGGGAGGCTTTGCCGTTCATGCGGTCGGTGCGCGGGTCAAGGAGAAGATGCCCCGCTTTTACCAGATCGTCGGCTTGGCCATGTTCACCGGCTGTGGTGGGGCCACCTTCTTTTTCTGTGCCCTGGTGATCGGTCTGACCCCTTGGTACGACCCCCGCTACCTGATCCCGCTCTCCGGCATGATCATCGGTAATTCGTTGACCGGGGCAAGCCTCGCCGCCGAGCGTCTGACCGCCGAAATGAAGGAGCGCCGTCAGGAAATCGAGACGTCCCTCTGTCTCGGGGCGACCTCCCGGCAGGCGTCGGCCGAGGCGGTCCGCAGCGCCTTTCGCGCCGCCCTGATCCCGTCCATCAACGCCATGGCGACGATGGGACTTGTCTTTCTCCCCGGCATGATGACCGGCCAGATCCTCTCCGGCACCGAGCCGCTGCTGGCGGTACGTTACCAGATCGCCATTATGTGCGTGATCACGGCTAGCGTTGCCGTGACCTCTTTTCTCATCCTGCTGCTGGGGTATCGTGCCTTTTTTACCCCTGCCCATCAACTGCGCATCCAGCCGTAAATTTCACCCCTCCTCTGCGGGCGTGGGATAAAAATCCCCAGGAATACCTTTTCTTTTATTTCGATGTGTGGTTAACTTATTCGAAATGAATAACAGCTAATCTTTGGAGGTGAGGTTATGGTGCGAGTGGTGTGCAGTGCCCGGTGCAAGTACAACGAAGGTGGCAAGTGTCGTCGGAATGTTGCTCCGGGAGAGCCGATCATCAGGCTGGACCAGAGAGGCAGTTGTTCAACGTATCGTCCTCTCTAGCAAGAATTGTAATTGAACGGGGATGTTTTTCTGCAATGTAAAGATTTTGAAAGGGCGCCGTGTCGGTGCCTTTTTTTATGCAAAAAGCAGGTCGGTGCGCCCCACAAACACCTCCCCTGATTGACGCTTTGATGGCGGAAAAGGAGCCGTTTCTGGACGTAAAGGAAATTAAAAATCCAGCTTGAAGCGTTTGATTTTTTCCACCAGGGTGGTGCGGTTGATTGACAGCAGGGCCGCCGCGCGGGCTTTGACGCCACCGGCCAGGTCCATCGCCTCTTGGATCATCGAACGTTCGATGATTTCGATAGCGGCCGGCATGTCCACTCCATCGGCAGAAACTCTGGGATAGCTGATCCCCTCTGTTTCCGCGTGAGCGGATTG
>JAQYWA010000291.1 GCA_030145265.1 Desulfuromonas sp.
CCGGCACGGAAGAAGCCGCCGGCAACGAAATTTGGCGATACCTCCAGCAGTCGCCCGCCGACCTGCGGGGTCAGGGTGATTTCCCGAAAGGGCTGCACGGTGCCGGTGCCGACCACCTTGACCGCCCGGCTGCCACGGGTCACCATCAGGGTTTCAACCAGGGCGCCAGGGATTTCCCTGGCCTCTTTTTTCGGTTCCTCACGGCCGGCAATCAGCACCCGCATACCGAGCACGGCCAAGGCGAGAATCAGCAGGGGGAGAACGATCTTGATCAGCTTCGATTTGGCGCTCATAGTTCGGATCCTTGTGCGGAGGTGGTGTGCAAGTGAGTTTCCAGAGTCTGTTCCATCCAGCTCCCCCCCAGCCCGCGGGCCAGGGCAATACGGTCGGAAACCAGCTGGCGGCGGGCGGCCAGCAGCTGGCTTTCGGCATCAAATTCGGCGGCCTGACCGGTCAGCACCGGCAGGTAGTCGGCAAGCCCCTGCAGGTAGCGATCATAAGCCAGTCTTCGAGAGGCGCTCGCGGCGGCGACCCGTTCTTCAAGCAGGCCGATACGCTCGGCGCTGGTGCGCCCGTGGGCCAGGGCATCCTCAACCTCCTGAAATGCCCGCAACACGCTCTGGTGATATTTAGCCAGGTTTTCCCGGAACACCGCCCGGCTGCGCTCGACCTCGGCCCGGCGGCGACCACCATCAAAAACCGGCTGGGCCAGGTTGAGCAGCAGATTCCAGAAGATGTTCGGCGAACGGAGCAGGGTGTCGAGTTCGCTGCTGGCGCCGCCATAGCTGCCGGCCAGGGCGAAGGCGGGGAAACGCTCGGCGATGGCCGCGCCGATCCGCTCGTCGCTGGCCTGCAGACGGGCCAGTGCAGCGGAAATATCGGGACGGCGAGTGAGCAGTTGCGAGGGCAATCCGGCGGCTATGTCGCTATCGAGGGTCGGGATGTCTGCCGAATCACCGGACAGAGTTCGGTCAGGGTAGCGACCGAGGAGCACCGCCAAGGCATGCTCGGTGGTGGCCAGGGTCCGCTCGTACTGGGGCCGGCGGGCTTTCGCCGCGGCCAGGTTCTGGCGCGCCTGGTAAACATCGACCGCGGGTACCAGTCCGCTGCGATAGCGGTCTTCGACCCTGGCCAGAGAATCCTTGAACGAATCAATGGTGCTGTCGGCAAGGGCGAGCTGGGCACGTTGCTCCACCGCTAGGTAGTAGAGATCGGCCAACTGCGCCGTGAGAGTCAGGTAAAGCGCCTGGATATCCTGCCGCGAGGCCAGCACGTCGAGGGTGGCCGCCTCACTACGGGACTTGATCTTTTGCCACAAATCAAGCTCGAATCCAGCCGCCGCCGACAGGCGAAAACTATCTGTGGTAACCGAACCAACGACGGACTGCTGACGTACCCGGCCCCCGCTCCCGTCGAGATTGAGGTACGGCTGCCTGGCGGCTCCCGCCTGGCGACGCACCGCCTGCAACTGCTCCAGCCGCGCCAGCGCCTGCGCCAGATCGAGGTTGCCGGCGAAAGCCTGTTTCATCAGCGTATCCAAACGTGAATCGTCGAATATCGTCCACCAGCGTTCGGGAAGCTTCGCTTCTTCGGCAGCGCCCAGGGCTGCGACAAAACTCTCCGGCAACGGCAACTGGGCAATCTGCTGAGGCTTGTGCAGGGAGCAGCCGGCCAGCAGCACAGTAAACAGCAGGCCCGCAATAAAAGGTTTCAGGGACATGGTGCCTCCATTCCGGCGGCGGAGAAACCGACCACCATATCGATCAACTCTTCGACACTGGGAGGCTGCGTAAATCCTCCGGGCAACTCCAGCCCCCCACCGGCCCAGCGCAAGGCGTGACCGGTGGCCCCCAGGGCGAACTGCAGCCGCCAGAACAGCTGGTTTCTCGGCAACTGCGGCAGAGCCTGACCCAACAGATCAAGCAACAGGGCAAACAACGCCCCCATGTGTTGCAGAAAAGTTTGTCGCACCAGTTCGTCCGAACCGGAAAGAGCCCGACCGACCAGCAGGATAAAGGAGCTCGCCCCGGGTCCGGATTCGTACAGGCGCAGGGTCGGCTCGATAAGGGCCCGCAGTACTTCTTCGGCCCGCAACGGCCGTCCTTCGGTCGCGGCCACCGCCTGAACGGCATCCAGCCGGGCCTGTCGTTCGCGGTTCAAGGGGGTCAGGCGCCGCTCGAAGACCGCATCCAGCAAGGCCTCCTTGGACCCGAAGTGATAATTGACCGCCGCCAGGTTGACCTCGGCCGCGCCGGTAATCGCCCGTAGCGAGGTGGCATGAAAGCCCTGGCGGGCAAACAGCTCCTCCGCTACATCGAGGATCCGTTCCTTGGTGTCAGGTTGACTCATCTCGTACTCCCATTGTTCCATTCATTCAACAAGCACAATTTAAACGAACGTTTGATTTAATGTCAAGCCGTAAATATCCTGGATTTCAACCAGACGTATGCTCACTCGCCATTGCTGACGCTCTCATTTGCGTTATTCTTTTAAATCCATTATAAGAGTAACTATCTGATCATCTATCCGCAGCAGTTGGAACAACTCGGCATCGAACTTCCCGGCCAGCTACCCCTGCATGCCCCACTGCTGGACTACCAACCGATTGAGAATGACTACCAGATTTCCTTCAAAGCGAACCGCTACACTTCGTTCATGGCCCATCGTCAAGGGAACTGATGGAAAAACCTAAGCCCCATATCCTGCACGCCTGCATCACTCTCCCCTTGCCCATGGCTGAGGTTTTTTCTTTTTTTGCCGCCCCGGGCAACCTCGAGCGCATCACCCCGCCAGAGCTGAATTTTCGCATCCTCACCCCGCTTCCCATCGACATTAAGCAAGGGACCCTGATCGACTACCGCCTGCGCCTGTTCGGCATCGCATTCGACTGGCGCACCGAAATCACCTGTTGGCAGCCGCCGCACCGCTTCGTCGACGAACAGCTTCGCGGGCCCTACCACAGCTGGGTACATACCCACAACTTCAGCGAAAGGGATGGACAAACAACGATGGAGGACGAGGTGCGCTACCAGCTGCCCTTCGCCCCGTTCGGTGAACTGGGTTACCCACTAGTGAGCGGACAGTTACAGAGGATTTTCAGCTACCGGAAACAAATGATCTGCAAGATCCTCGGCAATCAGCAACCTCCCTCAGTCTGAGCGAGCGGATACTGACCCACGAGGGGAAAACCGGGGAGGACAGCGACCGCGTAAAGCTTAATAAAGGCGGGATAGGACCGCCGG
>JAQYWA010000292.1 GCA_030145265.1 Desulfuromonas sp.
ATTCGCCGGCGCCGGCTACCTGCTCTATCTGGCCTGGCAGGCCTTTCGCGCCGGGGGCGACACAGCCGAAGAAACGACCGACGACGGCCTGCGGCGCGGCCGACTATACCGGCGCGGCATACTCATGAACATCACCAATCCGAAAGTTTCGATCTTCTTTCTGGCCTTTCTTCCCCAGTTCGCCGACCCGGACAAAGGCTCCCTGGCCATCCAGCTGCTGCTACTCGGCGGAATCTTCATCGTCGCCACCGTTGTCGTATTCGGCTCCATCAGCCTGCTGGCCAGCGCCATCGGCGAACGCTTCCGTCAATCGGCCCGGGCGCAGAAAATTCTCAACCGGCTGGCCGGAACCATCTTCGCGGTACTGGCCCTGAAGCTGGCGTCAACGGAGCAATAACACCATGGCCCTGTCCGAATTCGAAGAAAAACGCATCGAAAAACTCTTCGCCGCCTTCTGTCAGGCGAGAGTCCCGGCCCAGTACCACGACCAGATCCGCATTGAATTCCGGATCAAGGGCGAAGAGGTGACGCTGTACGAATCGCGCCCGCACTACCGGGATAAATCAACCTGGTTTTCGACCTCGATCGCTCGTTTCAAAAAAAAATCGAAGGCAGAATCCTGGCAGCTCTACTGCGCCGACCGCAATAATAAGTGGCATATTTACCAGGGCTGTCCGCCCAACCGGGATATCGAGAAACTTCTTACCGAGGTCAATAACGACCCGACCGGTATTTTCTGGGGCTGACGTTCGAGCATGCCGTGGAACTCGAGCGCGACATCGTCGAAGGCAAGTTCCATTTCCGCCGAGGTGCGGTTGTGCAACTGGTCGCGCAAAAACCCTGAGGTATTCGGCCGCAGCTTTTCCGCCGTCTGCCGGGCATGGTCCCCGCCACTCCCCTTGAGCAGCAGAAAAAATTCATCGCCACCCCAGCGAAAAAACATACCCGAGAGCATCGGCACATCAAAGCGCAGAAATAGAAGCTCTCCCCCTCCCCGCCAGGCACAAACGCTCCCCGGCAAACGCCTTTTTTCCTTGCCATGGCCTCGGCTGCTCAATTAGATTGGCTCGTCGGACTACTGGTGCCGAGATATGCCCGCAACCGAACGGACTATTTATCAAGATGCCGTTTCAAACCCACACCTTCAAACTCGACCGCTTCGATCCCCTCACCCTGTTTGTGCATCTCTGCCCGGAGGGACCGGGGTTCCTCGATAGCCCGGCGCCCTCACCGCGCACCGGGCGCTACAGCATCGTACCACTGCGGTGCCGCGAAGCCTACCGCCTCGATGCGCGTGGCCTGTCCCGTCTCGATGAAAAGGGTGACACGCCGCTGCCCGGCGATCCCTTTGCCGTGCTGGAAAAGATTCTTGCCGAGCGGCGGGTAGCCGCGCCCACCTCTGGATTCCACTTTCCCGGCGGTTTCTTCGGTTTCTTCGCCTACGACCTGGCCGGGTGGATAGAAGAACTCCCCAGGCAGGCCCGCCGCGACCGACCCATCCCCGACCTCTGGCTCGACTGGGTCGACCTGACCGCAGTCTACGATCACAAGTCGCAGACCCTGACCCTGGCAACGCTTGACCCGGAAGACGATCTGGCCGCCCTCGAAACCGAAGTCCGCAGCGCCCTGGCCCGCCCTCTGAATGCGGAGAAGCTACCGCCGAGTCGGCCGCCGCAGCCGATTCTCAGCCAACAGCAGTTCGAGGGGATGGTTGAGCGGGTCCGCGAGTATATCGCCGCCGGCGACATCTACCAGGCCAACCTCTCCTGTCGTTTCGACGGCCGCTTCGAAGGAAATACCGCCGATCTGTACGCCCGGTTGCGCCGGATCAACCCCTCCCCCTTCGCCTGCCTGCTGCGCTCGCCGGGGCTGGAAATCATTTCCTCCTCCCCCGAGCGACTAGTTTCGCTGCACGAGGGCATCGCCGAAACCCGCCCCATCGCCGGCACCCGACCGCGCGGCTACACCCCACCCGAAGATGCCGAACTCGAAGAAGAACTGCTCGGCCATCCCAAGGAACGGGCCGAACACGTCATGCTGCTCGATCTCGAACGCAACGACCTGGGCAAGGTCTGCCGTTCCGGGAGCGTGCTGGTCGATGAACTGATGGTGCTCGAGCGCTATTCCCACGTCACCCACATCGTCTCCAACGTGCGCGGTGAACTGCGGGAGGATGTCGGCCCCTTCGCCCTGCTGCGCGCCACCTTCCCCGGCGGCACCATCACCGGCGTGCCGAAAAAACGCTGCATGGAGATCATCGACGAACTCGAACCGGTCGGCCGCGGCAGCTACACCGGCAGCGCCGGCTACATCAGCGTCACCGGCGACATGGACCTGAACATCCTGATCCGCACCTTTCAACGCTTCGGCAACGAGATCACCTACCAGGTCGGCGCCGGCATCGTCGCCGACTCGGTTCCGCACAAGGAATGGGGCGAATGCCTGGCCAAGGGGATGGCCCTGCAGCAAGCCCTGGGAGAAGAGCCATGATCGTCAACCTCAACGGGACATTCATCCCGGCAGAAAAGGCCGGGCTGCCGGTCAACGACGGTGCCGTGCTGTTTGGCGACAGCCTGTTCGAAACCCTCAAGGCACGCGGGACCTACATCCGTTACCTGGAACAGCACCTGGACCGCATCGAACACTCCTGTCACCTGCTTGAGATGCCCTTCAAGCGTAGACAGATCGTCGAAGCGCTGCTAGCCACCGCCGCCCGCCTCAGCGCCCCCACCTCCCGCCTGCGCCTCACGGTCAGCCGCGGCCCCTTCACTTCGCTGGCCTTTCCGCCAGCGCAGCAGGGTCATTTTATCATCACTGCGGCGCCCTACACCGAACCGACGGACGACGAACGCTGCCAAGGTGCATCCTGCGTCTTCGCCCCCAACCGCCGAGCCAATCCCCTCTCCCACTTGCCGCAGATGAAGCGGGGCAACTACGCCGACTGCCTGTACGCCGCCAACTTCGCCCGCAACCGCGGCGCCCGCGAAGCCCTGTTCGTCAGCGAAACCAGCCAGGTTCTCGAAGGCGCGACCTGCAACCTCTTTATCGTGCAAGGGAAAACCCTGGTCACCCCGCCCGCCGGCAAACTGGTGCTCGACGGCATCCTTCGGCAGCAAGTGTTAAACATGGGCCAAGCCATGGGAATGGAGATCGAAGAGAGGAATATTACCGAAGGGGAACTGCTGACAGCCGACGAGGCATTTCTCACCAACGCCCTGATCGACATCCT
>JAQYWA010000009.1 GCA_030145265.1 Desulfuromonas sp.
GATCACCATCTCAGGTTCGGCCAGCGCGGCAACTTCGCCAAAGATATCTTCATCGGTAAGAGAGGAGTCTTCGAGCGAGCCTGAGGGCACAGCCTCCTCGTCCTCTTCAGCGAAAATGAAGTCGTCATCCGTCGCTTCGGCGGTTGCCTCGATGCCGGGCTCTTCCTCTTCAAAGACTTCCGCCTCTTCAAAGACTTCCGCCTCTTCAAAGACTTCCGCCTCTTCAAAGACTTCCGCCTCTTCAAGAGCTTCCGCCTCTTCAAGAGCTTCCGCCTCTTCAAGAGCTTCCGCCTCTTCAAGAGCTTCCACCTCTTCAAGAGCTTCCACCTCTTCAAGAAGCAGAAGATCCTCTTCACCAAGCTCCAACAGCTCTTCTTCTTCAACCGTTTCGGTGGCCTCCGGCAACTCCTCTATCAGCTCTTCCTCAAACACTAAAAAATCGTCATCCGCCGAAATTTGAGCAGCGGGAGTAGCTTCGCCCTCACCCTCTTCTTCAAAAATGAACATACCCTCATCTTCGGACTCAGCGGTTGCGGGTTCTTCGATTTCAGGTTCGACCTCAGGTTCCGGCTCTACGACAAAGCCGAAGGACTCTTCTTCAGCAACAGGTTGAGGCGGCTCCGGAGTCATCTCTTCTTGGGGCGCCCAAATGTCGTCGATGTCGGAACCCTCGACCGTTTCAGGCTCAGCGGCAAGATCTTCATCCTCAAACGAAACGTCACCCCAGATATCATCTGCAGTTGCTTCAGCGGGGGATTCCTCCTCTTCGGGCCCAAAGATATCGCCAAAATCAGCGGCCTCCGGTACAGCCTCAACGGCCTCAACGGCCTCAACGGCCTCAACGGCCTCAACGGCCTCAACGGCCTCAACGGCGGCAACAGCGCCCAGGGCCACATCCGCCGTCGGAGCCACCTCGTCAAAGTCTTCCCAGAGGTCAGCTTCGACTTCAGCTTCGACTTCAGCTTCGACTTCAGCTTCGACTTCAGCTTCGACTTCAGCTTCGACTTCAGCTTCGACTTCAGCTTCGACTTCAGCAATCTCGTGGGTCTCAATCTCTTCGACGGCGGACTCGACCAGAGTCTGCGACTCAACTGGAGTCGCAAGAGCCGTAGTCTCCTTATCGAGTAGCTCCTGAACCCGGGTGATCAGGGTCTGAGACTCGAAGGGCTTGGCAATCCAGCCATCGGCACCGGCGCTGTTGGCCTTGCCTTCATCAAAAGGCTCGAAGGTTCCCGTCAGCAGCAACACGGGAACGCCAGCCAAAGCCGGATCAGCCTTCACCGCGGCACAGAGCTCGTAACCGTTTTTACCCGGCATGAAGACGTCGGCAAGAATCAGGTCGGGCCGTTCAGCCCGGGCCTGCTCCAGGGCGGAATCACCGTTGTCGACAACAGTGAGATCAATGTCTTCGTTAACAAAGGTAATCCCGATGACTTTCTGAATTGTGATACTGTCGTCGGCGAGTAACAGCTTCCTGCTCATTCAAACCTCCTAGTTTCCGTGCGGGGGAGGATGCTGAAAATCCCAGAGAGATAATTCTGCAACGTTACGCCCGATATCCAATAAGGGATAGCGAACCTGGTCATAAACGAAGGTGCTGCCCGAGCCGTCGCCAGCTGTCGTGTCCTGCCCACCTTCTAGCCGGCCTTTTCGCCGATCGACAATGTACAGAACTTTGTCCACCGGCAGACCAACCACCCCGGACTCGGTACTGCAGATCACCACATAGGAAAACTTGCTATGGTTATCCACGGGCTCCGCAAGGAGCCAGTCCGGCTTCAATAGCGGAATTGCTTCACCCGCATGGATCAACACCCCTACAACCACGGGTGGCAACAACGGCAAAGAAAAGATCCTCGGTGTCTGAAGAATGATCAGAATCTCTTCGACGGCCAAGGCATAGACTTGGCCATGAAGCAGAAAGAGCGCGACTTGAGACCTCATGGCCGACACCAGAACTGTTCGAGCCATAACG
The DNA here is from genome assembly GCA_030145265.1 of Desulfuromonas sp. Classification (GTDB taxonomy): domain Bacteria; phylum Desulfobacterota; class Desulfuromonadia; order Desulfuromonadales; family Trichloromonadaceae; genus Trichloromonas. Next base: position 1,976 of record JAQYWA010000009.1, read on the forward strand.
CATCACAACGAACCAGCGGTTCCTCGCGCCAGAGTTCAAGCGCGTTGTAGGGCCTTGGCCCGGGAAGCATGGACAGCAGTGGTGCCCGGCAGGCGGAAAAAGCCGCAAGGGGAAAAATCCCCTCGATCCGGCTGACCGGCACGGCCCATAATCCCGATTCGCCAACCAGAACCAGCAGAGTCAGCAGATCACTGCAATCCGTCTCTGACGAGATCCGGAGCAGTCCCTTGAGATCGATGACGGGAATCTCCTGGTCTCGATAAGTCAACATCCCCAGAAGGTAGGGAACGGGACTGCTTCCGCCATCTGCCAGCTGGCTGGCAGACTCCTCGCGGATCTCAACGAGATCATCCACAGAAAGGGAAAAACCGGATTCTCCCAGACGGAACACCAGATTCATTCCGGCCGAACGGGGCATACCCTCTCCTGGACTGCAAACGCCATGAGATACTGACTTAAAGTTTCAAAATTAGCTAAAACGCTACCATAGCGAATCCGACACTGTCAAGTATTTAAACAGGAAAATTCAATAGGTTAGGCCATTTAGAAGATCTTCCAGGACTGAGGAAGGAACAGCCGGTGGTATAAATTAATCGCGTAGCGGTCGGTCATCCCGGCAATAAAATCAACCACCGAAACATCCAGGCTGTCCCCGGGGAGCCTCCGGCCGCCATGAGCGATCAATTCTTTTTCGTTTTTCGCAAACAAAACAAAGAGTTCTCGAAGAACCCTGGAAGCTTTTTCAAAATTTTCATTAACGGCCTGAACCTGGTAGACATGTTTAAACAGCCAGGCCCTGAGCTTGACGATCGCTTCGGCAACCGGCTCAGAAAGGCGGATAGTGCAACCCTCGACAACCAGTGAATTTTCGATCATATCCGTGACCATGGTGCGAATCCGACAGGCATGAGAATCACCCAGGACAGTGGTGATCGTTGCTGGGATCTGGCTATTTTTCAGCAATCCAGCACGCAAAGCATCATCCAGATCGTGGCTGACGTAGGCGATAATATCCGCCAGGCGTACGATGCATCCCTCGAAGGTCGTCGCCAGAACCGCGGGGTCATCGCTGAGGAGGGGCCCCTGCCCCTTCGAATGCTTGAGGATGCCGTCCCTGACCTCGAAGGTCAGGTTCAACCCCGCACCTTCCTTTTCGAGTACATCGACAACCCGCAGACTCTGGCGGGCATGGTGAAAACCACCGGGAACCAGTTCATTGAGCACCCGCTCCCCGGCATGCCCGAACGGTGTGTGACCAAGATCATGTCCGAGCGCTATGGCTTCGGTCAGGTCTTCATTCAGAGCCAGGGCCCGGGCCACCGTACGGGCAATCTGTGAGACTTCAAGGGTATGGGTCAGGCGGGTCCGGTAATGATCTCCTTCGGGTGAAAGAAATACCTGGGTTTTATGCTTGAGCCGGCGAAATGTTTTACAATGCAGGATCCTGTCACGGTCATGCTGGAACGCCGTCCGCACCGGACAGGGAGATTCGGGAACTTGTCGCCCGGCTGTTTGTTCACTGCGACAGGCATGAACCGAAAGGACCTGTCGTTCACGTTCTTCGAGTTGACGTCGGATAATCATCAGGACAAACCTTTATCACTCTGTTGACGATAATTTTATTAAGACATCAAACTACGTCACAGTAATAACAGACTCCGCAAAAGAATTCAATCCAACCGAGCAGGCCGTTAAGCACAAACGCCCTTCGGTAAAGACAAGACCATCGGCATGATCTCGGTTAAAAAGGAAGCAACAAACCACCGATCAGAAACTCAGCGAACAGAGAAAGCGCCCCTGGGGGCGCTTTTCCGTTCGCTTAAATGATGAACCGAAACTCAAAGGAGAGTGAACGGGATGGTCTGCAGCAAGTTGCCTTCTCCATCGACCACCTCGACCCGCCAATCGCCAGTCCAGCCGGGAAGCAAACTCTTGGACGACCAGGTGCGCCAGTCCGATGAACGAACCAACAACTCGACGCGGGCCATCTCCTGTTCTCCGCGGTACCACACGTGAAACACCCGGGCATCGTCAACGGCCCCGGTAATCCGGGTAAAACAAAAGAGTTTCCCCGATGCCGCAGGATAACTCTGCACACTGTCAACCGGCTGCCGGCCACTGACCTGCGTCGTAATGAGACCTTCGACCACTTCCATGGCCCGGGACTGCGCGGGAACGAATACCATCATACCGAGAACCAGCAACGACAAGATGAAATGCTTCATAACCGTTTTTTCTCCTTTGCGGCTTGAGTAAAAAGGCGTAATCGGGTATTTAATTATAAACAAACTGAAGTCACAAGGATTTCGGCTTCCAACGGTAACGGCATGCCCTGTGATTCAATTACTGCGGATCCGCTGAGCCTCGCCCAACTTTCATGACAAAGGTCCTGCAATGAAACGTCTACTTCTCGGGGACAACCGAAAACCCCTCCTGTCTACGGTCGAAGCGATTCTTAAACACTGGGGCTACCGGGTGCTGGCATCGTCCCGTCCCGAACAGGTCAGAATCCTGCTGCAGGAGACCTCTCCAGACCTGCTGATCCTCGGCGCAGGCCTGCTGGCCGAAAAGGACCCGACAATCCACAAAACCGTCGAAAAGCTGGTGGGCAGCGGCAACTGCCCTCTGATCGTACTGAAAGAAGATGGCGTAGAGGACGTGACCTCCGTGCCCCATGATCTCTTGAGCGTTCCCCTCGAACTCTTCTCCCTGTTCGAACTGGTGCAACGCCACATGGAACGCTTTCCCCGCAAAAACCTGCGCCTGACCGTCAAACTGCCGGGCATGTTCTCCAGCGGCAGCAATACCTATCTCGCCGAGGTGCTCAGCCTGAGCGTAGAGGGGCTGATGATCAAAACCAGCTTCCGCATGGAAAAGGACGACCCTTTGACGGTCTGCATCCCCCTGGTCGGCATGAGCAAAGAACTCGAACTCGAAGGCCGCGTTCTCTACAACGTTCATCCGGGTCCGGAAAACAACTACATGCAGGGAGCCGGCATCGGCTTCGTCAACCTGACCCCGGAAACCAGCGAGGCCCTCGAAGAATTCATCAAAAAACGGTTTTTTGGCGACGTCACCTCGGATGACGCCCCACAAGGGGTTTCGTCGGACCAGCTCATTCAGACCAGAAAAGACAGTTGACCAGCCTCGTCCGGCGGTTCGATGGTCGGACGACCCGGTTCCAGGTCAGCGAAAAAACTCTTCCCCACCCCCTGCGACAGACCGAAGCCTTCGGCAATGGTCGCCGCGATATCGGCAAAACAGCGCCGCCCCCCCAGTTCCTCTCCCGACACCATCTCCGGAGACCAGGCCAGCAGCGGCACATATTCACGACTGTGGTCGGTCCCCGGCGTGGTCGGGTCGCAGCCGTGATCGGCAGTGATGATCACAAGGTCACCGGTCGATAAAGCGGCCAGCAGATCCGGCAGCCAGCGATCGAATTCTTCTAGCGCCGCGCCGAATCCGCGAGCATCCAGACGATGGCCGAACAGCATGTCGAAATCGACCAGATTGGAAAAAATCAGCCCCTGATCAACCAGGGAGAGCGCCTGCAGGGTTTTCTCCATGCCGTCGCGGTTGCTGCTGCTGTAGACACAATCACTGATACCGCGACCGGCAAAGATGTCCTTGATTTTACCGACACCGTAGACACTCATCCCGGCGGCAACGACAGCGTCGAGAATAGTCGGCGCAATCGGCGGCAGGGAGAAATCGTGACGCCGGGAAGTGCGCCGGTAGTCATCGGCTCGGGTTCCGACAAACGGCCGGGCGATCACCCGGCCGACCCGGTAGGGATCGAGAATCCGCCGGGCGATGCGGCAGAGTTCATAGAGCCGCTCAACCGGGATCACTTCCTCGTGAGCGGCGATCTGAAAGACCGAATCGGCGCTGGTATAAACGATCGGCCTGCCGCTGCGGACATGTTCATCCCCCAGCAACCGAAGGATGTCGGTGCCGCTGGCCGCAATGTTGCCAAGCGGCGTAATGCCCGTCTCCCGGGCAAAAGCCTCGATGATCTCCGCCGGAAACCCCTGCGGATAAGTCGGCAGCGGCTGCGGCTCGACGATCCCGGCGATTTCCCAATGACCGGTGGTGGTGTCCTTGCCGGCAGAACATTCCGCCATCCGCCCCCAAGCCGCCCAAGGGGAGGCAACCGGTCGCACCCCGGGAACCGGCAGGACATTGCCCAGCCCCATCCGCTCGAGCACCGGCAGCGACAACCCGCCGCAGGCTTCGGCCACATGTAGCAGGGTGTTCGCCCCAACGTCGCCGTACCGGTCGGCGTCTGGCAGCGCGCCGATGCCGACGCCGTCCAGAGTGATCAATACCACCCGCCGCAGTACTGCCGAACTCACAGTCCCTGCTCCCGCCGCCACTGGTCAACGATGCTCATGCCGGCGCTGGTACCGATGCGGGTCGCCCCAGCCGCCAGAAACTGCCGGCAGGCCTCCCAGTCGCGAATCCCGCCGGCCGCCTTGACCCCGATCCTGCCGGCCACCATCTGGGCCAACAGCGCCACGTCGGCCAGGGTCGCCCCGCCCGGACCGAACCCGGTGGAAGTCTTGACATAGGCGGCTCCGGCATTCATTACGCAACCGGCCAGTGTCTGCTTGCGGGGATCGTCCAGGTAGCAGCACTCGAGAATCACCTTGACCTTGGCTTTCTCGGCCGCCCGTACCACCTGGCGGATCTCATCTTCGACATCGGCGTGATCACCGGCCAGCGCTGCGCCCAGGTGAATCACCATGTCGATCTCAGAGGCTCCTCGGGCCACCGCTTCGGCCGTTTCGAACACCTTGACGGCGGTCGGCACGTAGCCAAGAGGAAAACCGACCACGGTGCCGACAGCGACCTCCGAACCGTAGAGAAGGTCAGTGGCCAGCGGCACATAAACCGACGGAATGCACACCGAGGCAAAGCCGTACTCCACCGCCTCTTCGCACAGGTTTCGCACCTGATCGGCGCTGGCGTCGGGTTTCAGCAGGGTGTGGTCAATAACACGGGCAGGGTTCTGCAGAATCATGCGCTCATTTCAAAAAAAGGGTGAATAGCAAAACGCGTCAGGTCAACTGCGGTAGTCGGCGTTGATTTTCACATAGTCATAAGTCAGGTCCGACGTGTAGTAATGAGCCTGGCCCTCGCCCAGGTGCAGATCGACGGTCACAGCGAATTCCGGGGTTTTCAGCACCTCGGTGGCCTGGGCTTCCAGTTCCTCGCCGGTACCGAGGCCGTCCTTGACCACCAGCACATCGCCGAAATGGATATCGATCCGCTCGGGATCGACCTGGGCGCCGGAGTAACCGACCGCGGCAATAATCCGCCCCCAGTTGGCGTCCTGGCCGAAAAAGGCCGTCTTCACCAGGCTCGAGGTGGCGACGCTGCAGGCGGCCAATTTGGCCTCAGCATCGCTGACCGCGCCCTGCACCAGGATCCGCACCAGCTTGGTGGCCCCTTCGCCGTCACGCACGATCATTTTTGCCAGTTCGAGCAGCACCTCATCGAGCAGGGTCTGGAACTGCCGCCCGGCTTCGGACCCGGCTACAATCGAAGGGTTACCGGCCACGCCGTTAGCCAGCAGCAGCACCATATCGTTGGTCGAGGTGTCGCGGTCAACGGTAATGCTGTTGAACGACCGGTCGACGCCGCTGCGCAGGGCACTATCGGCAAAGGTGCCGTCGAGGTCGACATCGGTCATGACAAACGCCAACATGGTCGCCATGTTGGGATGAATCATTCCAGCTCCCTTGGCCACCCCGAAAATCCGGTAGGGCCTGCCATCGACCTCGCCGGTTACCGCGTAGCGCTTGGAAAATGAATCGGTGGTCATGATCGCCGCCGACACCTCGTCAACGCAGTCCGGCTGCAGTCTTCCGGCCAGCGGCACCACATGCTGCTCGAACTTGTCCATCGCCAGCGGCACGCCGATTACCCCGGTCGACGACACCGCCACCAGTTCTTCGTCAATGCCGAGGGCGGAGGCCGCCAGCGCGCCACAGCGCAAGGTGTCCTGACGGCCCTGTTCTCCGGTGCAGGCATTGGCGTTGCCGCTGTTGACCAGAACCGCCTGACAGAGCCCCTTGCGAACCCGGAGCAGCGTTATCTGGACCGGCGCCGCCACCACCTTGTTGGTGGTAAATACCCCGGCGCAACGGGCCGGGACATCGGATACGATCAGCGCCAGGTCGGACTTTCCCGACTTTTTCAACCCGGCCGAGCAGGCGGCAAACCTGAACCCGGGAACCCCTTTTATATTCTCGTTATTCATCGGTCAATCTCCGTTGGTGTTCCATACCGGAAGCTGAAGTCCAAACGTGGTCCCCTCTCCGCGAGAGGTTTCCAGCACAATTTCCCCACCCATGCGTCTGACGATGGCACGACAGATCGCCAATCCGACACCGACCCCTTCAGGCTTGTCGGAATCTATATCGCCGAGTTGGACGTAGCCATCAAAAATATCGCTACCGGCATCAAGCGGTACGCTCCGGCCATCGTTGTGAATCTGCAGATAGACAGAAGGCTTTCCGGCATGGGTGCTGTTTTCACACCGAATCAGGATCCGTCCTCCTGACCGGTTGAATTTGACGGCGTTTTCCAGCAGTGCGCGAAGAAGGACCGGCATCTCCCGACTATCGCCTCGCACCAGGGACACCCCCTCAACAATCTCAAGATCGACGGACAACCCGTTGGCATCGATCTCTGTTTCCCGTTCAGCCAGGGCCACGGCAATAAGTTCGGCAAGGGCGAGCGGGACCCCCTGCCAACGTTGTTTTCCCGAATCAAGACTGAAAAGCTGCAGCATCCCGCCGATAAGCTTTTCCATGTGCTGCCCTTCATGCAACACATTCTCCATGAAACCCTGCACCTCGGCAGCATCAATCTGATCGGAAAAATTGAGGATTAAATCGACGTAGCCGAGAATCGAGGTCAACGGCGTATTGAGTTCGTGGGAAAGGCTGAAGACCAGCCGGGAGCGATCCTGGTTCAGCTTAAACAAGCTGCGGTTGGCCTGTTCCAGTTCGCGGGCCCGTTCCCTCAGGCTTGAAACCAGCTGCAAGTTGTCGATGGCCAGAGAGGTCTGGTGAGCAATGGTCATAAGCAGATCCCGATCATTGGCACCAAATGTCTCCCGGGTGTGCTTGTCGCTCACATACAGAACACCGATAACCTGATCGCGGCTGCGCATCGGGACCACCAGCAGCGATTGACCGCTGAACCGGTCGGGGCTCTCCGCCAAGGGATACCGGGGATCGCTGGCCAAGTCGTCAACCAGCACCGGTTCCCCGGAGGACAACACCTGGCCGCAGAGCCCCTCTCCCGGCGCGAGCACCAGGGCCTCTGCCGCGGCCTCAGGTATCCCCCGCGACGCAGCAACCCGCAGGCGGCCATCGTCACCGGCCAGCATGACCAGGGCCAGGTTGACCGACAGGAAATTTACGATCGAGTCGAGAACCTTTTCCAGCAGGCTCGACAGATCCCCCTCGCTGCTGGCCGTGTGGCCGACTTCTCTGAGCAACACCAGATCCGAGAGACGTCGCTGGGCTTCCCGGGACAGGGCTCTTGCGGCCAGCGCCCGCCGGTTTTCATCAAGGGCCCGTTCGACAGCGGCCAGCAGCTCCTGCTCCTGCAGCGGCTTGGTCAGGTATTCGAGGGCCCCGTCCCGCAGCACCTCGCGGGCCGCTTCGAAGTCGTGGTGCGAAGAAATCATCACCACCGAAATTTCCGGTCGCAATCGTTTGATGTTACGCAACAGCTCAGGCCCGGACATGCCCGGCATTTCGATATCGGTGAGAACGGCGGCAACCGACTCACGGGTGATGACATCGACCGCCTCCAGGCCCGAACCGGCCTGCAGCACACGATAACCGTGGGATTCCAGGAACTCGCCCAGAAACCGCCTGAAAAACGGCGCATCATCGACGATCAGCAGATCCGGCGAAACCGGACTCGAAATCAGTTCGGGAGGCATGAGCTGACACCTCAGAAGTTCAGATGAAAATTACTTTCCGCAGCATTTCTTGTATTTCTTGCCGCTGCCGCAGGGACAGGGGTCATTGCGCCCCACCTTGTCCTCCTCGCGGGTCGTCGGCTGCTTGGCCTGGTCTTCGCCCCCCGCCCGGTTGAGCACCAGTCGCTGCTTACGCTGCTTTTCTTCCATCTGTTCCACATCGTCTTCGCGCTTCAGCTGAACCCGGAACAGCTTCTGCACCACCTCCTGGCGGATCCGGCCCATCATCTCCATGAACAGTCGGTAGGCCTCGCGCTTGTATTCTTCCTTGGGATTGCGCTGGCCGTAGCCGCGCAGGCCGATGCCTTCCTTGAGATGATCGATAGACAGCAGGTGGTCTTTCCACTGCATGTCGATGGTCTGCAGCAACAGCACCTTCATCAGGTGTTCCATGACCGGGGTGGTGAACTCTTCTTCCCTTTCCGCCAGCCGGGTCATGACCTGCTGCTTGAGGGCCTCCTCCAGCGCTTCGCCGGTCAGCCCTTTTTCGACCTCGGGAAACTGGGGCATAATCATAAACTGGTCAAACAGGTCCTTGGCCATGCTGTCCCAGTTCCAGTCGGCTGGCGGAGTCTTGTCAGGGCAGAAGGTGGCCACCACATCTTCGACCATCTCCAGCACGATCCCTTCGACGGTTTCGCGGATATTCTCGCCTCCCAGAACCTCCCGGCGCTGGGTATAGATGACCTCACGCTGCTTATTCATGACGTCATCGTATTCGATGAGGTGCTTACGAATTTCGAAGTTATGCCCTTCGACTTTCTTCTGAGCATTTTCGATGGCCTTGGAAATCATGCCGTGTTCGATCGGCTCTCCTTCCGGCAGCTTGAGCTTGTCCATCACGAAAGCGACCCGGTGAGAACCAAAAATGCGCAGCAAATCGTCCTCTAGGCTCATGAAGAACCGGCTCTTGCCCGGATCGCCCTGGCGACCGCTACGGCCCCGCAACTGGTTGTCGATCCGGCGTGATTCGTGACGTTCGGTACCACAGATGTACAAGCCACCGGCTTCGAGCACTTCAGCCTTTTCCGCGGCGCAGAGCGCCATGTATTTTTCCAGCAGGGCGGGATAAGCCGCCTCGGGATCTTCACTGGAGGCGGCCTCGCGGCGGGCCAGCAGCTCCGGGTTGCCTCCGAGGATAATATCGGTACCGCGGCCGGCCATATTGGTGGCAATGGTCAACGCCCCCTTGCGTCCGGCCTGGGCGACGATTTCGGCTTCCTTCTCGTGGTGCTTGGCATTGAGAACGTTGTGCGGTATGCCGAGCTTGCGCAGCATCTCGGACAACTCTTCCGACTTTTCGATGGAGATGGTGCCGACCAGGGCCGGCTGTCCGCTGGCGTGACATTCGGCGACGTCCTCAACCACTGCCTTGAATTTTTCTTTTTCGGTCTTGTAAATGACGTCGGCGACATCGTTTCGCTGCATCGGCCGGTTGGTCGGAATCACCACCACATTGAGCTTGTAGATTTCGTGGAATTCGGCCGCCTCGGTGTCGGCGGTCCCGGTCATCCCTGAAAGTTTTTCGTACATGCGGAAGTAGTTCTGGAAGGTGATGGTGGCCAGAGTCTGGTTCTCGCTCTCGATCTTGACCCCCTCCTTGGCTTCCACCGCCTGATGCAGGCCGTCGCTCCAGCGCCGCCCGGGCATCAGGCGACCGGTGAACTCGTCGACGATCATAACCTCGCCGTCCCTCACCACATAATCGACGTCCCGCTTGAACAAGGCGTGGGCCTTAACCGCCTGGTTGACATGATGCAGAATTTCGATATTACGCGGTTCGTAGAGGTTATCAACGCTGAGCAGCTTTTCGACCCGCAGCACCCCCCCTTCGGTGAGAGTGGCCGACTTGGCTTTCTCGTCGACGGTGTAGTCACCGGTGTATTCCTTGACTTTTTTACCCAGCTTCTCGTCGCGGTGCTCGAGCATTTCGCCTTTTCTCAGCATGGGAATGATTCGGTTCACCGTGTTATACAGATCGCTCGAAGCCTCGCTTGGACCGGAAATGATCAGCGGGGTCCGGGCCTCGTCGATGAGAATCGAGTCGACCTCATCGACAATGGCATAATGGGGTTCCCGCTGCACGTAGTCGCTGAGCGCGAACTTCATGTTGTCGCGCAGATAATCGAAGCCGAATTCGTTGTTGGTTCCGTAGGTAATGTCGCAAGCGTAGGCCGCCTTGCGCTGGTCGTCGGTCAGCCCGTGGACGATCACGCCGACAGTCAGGCCCAGAAAACGATGAACCTGCCCCATCCATTCGGAATCGCGGCTGGCCAGGTAATCGTTGACCGTAATGACATGCACGCCCCGTTCGGTCAGAGCGTTGAGGTAAGACGACAGGGTGGCCACCAGGGTCTTGCCTTCACCGGTTTTCATCTCGGCAATCTTGCCGCTGTGCAAGACCATGCCGCCAACCAACTGCATATCGAAATGCCGCATGCCCAGCACCCGCTTGCCGGCCTCGCGGACCACGGCAAAGGCCTCGGGGAGCAGATCGTCAAGGGTTTCCCCGGACTGGAGGCGCTGGCGGAACTCGACGGTCTTGCCGGACAATTCAGCATCGGACAATGCGGCGATATCCGGCTCGAGACCATTAATACGAGAGACGACTGCACTCAACAGCTTGAGTTCGCGGTCGTTTTTGCTCCCGACTATTTTTCTTATCATGGAACCGATCATATAAAAATCTCCGTGAGGATATCCCATCCAGGAGGCTATCCGACAGCCTCCTAGCAGAATTTAATCGCTGTGAACAACAAATTTAAGAGCCCATAAAAAACTAGAATGATAGCACAAAAAAAATAGGCGTACCAAGCACAAAGCCGTCCCGAAAACAACCCGCATCCCCGCAACGAAAAAGCCCCGGTGAGGCCGGGGCGTTTTTTCTTTTATTCAGGTTGTCTTAGAGATATTTTTTCGGATTAAGCGGCACATTGTTGCGGCGAACTTCGTAATGGACGTGAGAACCGATTGAACTGCCGGTGCTGCCTACTGAAGCGATCTTGTCGCCGCGCTTGACCCGCTGACCGACCTTGACATGCAGCTTGGAGTTGTGAGCATAAAAAGTCTTGAAGCCATAGCCATGATCGACCACCACCAGCTTGCCGTAACCAGGAGCGGTTTCGGACCGACTGACGATGCCGTCCGCCGTGGTGTATACCGGGGTGCCGGTGCGCGCGGCGATATCGAGACCCTCATGCCTCTTCGGCCTGCCGGTGAACGGGGACTTGCGCATGCCGAACCCCGAGGTCATCCAACCCTTGGTCGGCCACCCCTTGGGCTTGGCGCCAAGCAGGGAGCGTTCGTCGTTGAGAATCCCATGGATTTCTTCCTGACTGGCCCGGCGCAGGTCGATGGCCTGCATGATTTCGTCAACCTGACGCTGCAGAGCCGAAAACTCGGTCGCCGGATCTTCCTCGGGGGGACCGCCAACCCCGGTCAGGCTGTCGGTCTTGGGCTTGGACAGCTTGGCCAGGACCCGAACCTTGGCATCATTCTGCGCCAGCACCATGAGTTCCTGACGCAATCCCTCAAGGCTCGCAGTCAATCGGCGCAGTTCCTGCTGCTGAGTCCGGTTCTCCACCTTGAGCCGACCGAACTCGCCCCGATCCAGATTAATCCGGTAATAATCGAACCCCAACAGGCCGACGCCGACCAGAAAGAAAACTCCCAGCACAGCCGCCACGCCGAGCCAGCTCCGCTGGAGCGCAAACCGGCGAACCTGGTGAGATCCCTCGGGAATAACGAGTAAAGTGTATTTCTTGGCAGGCAAACAATCCTCCCATCCGCCGCCTGTACAACACAGACGCAGCAGACATTTTTTAATAAGTATGTAGGACTAATAAAGGAAAAACGTCCAGAATGTCAAGCCTTTTTGCCGCAAGCGACCGGGACGCTCCAATCAGAACTCGATGCTCATGGCGATTTCGTCACATTCGGGGAATTTTGGACACTTGATGCAATCTCCCCAGATTTTATGCGGCAGTTCGGACTTTTCGATCTCATGAAAACCTAGCCGGGTGAAGAAGCCGGGCTTATAGGTCAGAGCAAACACCCGGAGGATGCCGAGGCCACGGGCTTCGTTCAAGCAAGCCTCGACCAACTCACGGCCAATCCCTTTCCCTTCCTGGCTGCCATCCACCGCCAGCGAACGGACTTCGGCCAGGTCGGACCAGCAGAGGTGCAGGCAGACGACGCCAACCACCTGCTCGTCGACCTCGAACACATAAAAATCCCGAATCCCTTCGTAAATATCGGCCAGCGACCGGGACAGCATCAGGCCCTGCTGAGCATAGCTGATCAGCAGCTTGTGGATCGGCTTGGCATCTGCCATGCGTGCTTTGCGGATCATGGGCAATCTCCCTAGATAGAGAATGGTGGAAGACAGGGGAAATTATCCCGGGCTCGTCACGCCGATCAGTTCGCGAGCGTGCTCGAGAGTACGCGCGGTGACCTTGGAACCGCCCAGCATACGAGCCATTTCGCGGGTCCGTTCTTCGCCATCGAGCCGAACCAAATCAGTGAAGGTACGTCCGTCGCGCTCTTGCTTTTCAACCCGGTAGTGGACATCGGCAAAGGCAGCAACCTGGGGCAGATGAGTTATGCAAATAACCTGCCGTCCACAGGCCACTCCCTTCAGTTTTTCGCCGACCGCCGTGGCCGCCTCGCCACCGATACCGGCATCTACCTCGTCGAAAACCAGGGTCGGGATGCCGCCGGCCTCAGGTGCCGCACTCTTGAGCGCCAGCATGATCCGTGACAACTCCCCCCCCGAGGCAATCCGAACCAGCGGCTTCGGCTCCTCGCCCGGGTTGGGAGACAGGTAAAATTCGCCCTTTTCCAAACCGCGGGGACCGGCTTCGGCCAGCGGGGTCAGGCGCACCTCGAACCGGGCCCGCCCCATAGCCAGACCAGTCAGTTCGGACTCGACCCGCTGCTGCAGCAGGGCCGCGCCCTGTCGACGCTGTTCGGACAAGGACAGACCGGCTCGCTGCAGCCTTTCGCGGGCAGAGCCCAAAGCTTTCGACAAGCCGTCGCGGGTCGCGTCGAGGTCGCTCAACTCGGCCAGTTCCTGGTCAATATGCTGACGCAGGTCCAGCATCTCGTCAATGGTCGGCGCATACTTGCGCTTGAGACTGGCCAGCCGGGCCAGGCGTTCTTCAACCTCGTTCTGCCGCCCGGGTTCGAAACTCACCCTTTGGGCGTGATCACGCAGCTGCAGCGCCACGTCCTCGAGGGCATACAGGGAACTGCGCAAGGTTTCGGCCAGGGGGGCCAGCGCGGGATCGACGTTGGTCAGACTTTCGAGACTGGCTGCCAGTGCTTCGAGCTGTTCGCAGACCGCACCGTCTTCGCCATAGAGGGTGCCGTAGCCGCCGCCGGTGGCGGCCGCCAGTCGCTCGGCGTGCAACAACAACAAGCGCTCCGCTTCCAGTTCGTCATCCTCGCCGGCTTGCAGGTTGGCCTCGGCCAGCTCACAGCTCTGAAAGCCGAGGTAATCCAGGCGGTTCTGGCGTTCCCGCTCCGCCTCGTCGAGCCGCTGCAGCCGTTCTTCGAGCTGGCGGGCCTCGTCGTAGCACTCCCGGTAAGTCGCCAGCAGGGGACCGGCCTTGGTCATGCCGTCGAGCAACTCCAGGTGCAAGTCGGGACGCTGCAGTCCCTGCTGGGCATGCTGACCATAGATAACCGTCAACCCGGCCGTCAGCGGCTGCAACTGGGCCAGGGTCGCCAGCGAACCGTTGATGAAAACCTTATTTTTACCCGAGCGGGAAACGATGCGCCGCACCAGCAGTTCGTCGCCGCTGTCTAATCCGGCTTCGGCAAGCTCCTGTCGTAGCGCCGCGGCGGTGGACAGGTCGAACAGCGCCTCGACCGTCGCCTCATCCTCACCGGTGCGGATCAGATCAGGACGAGCCCGGTCGCCAAGCAGCAGGCCGAATGCATCGATAATGATCGACTTACCGGCCCCGGTTTCCCCGGTGAGCACATTGAAACCGGCACGGAAAGAGACGTGCAGGTGGTCGATAATGGCAAAATTGCGGATGATGAGATCGGTCAGCATAGATAGAAACTCAACGTGCGCCCCAGTGGAGCTTGGTGCGCAGGACTTCGAAAAAGTCTCTCGACGGGCTTTTGATCAGCAGGGTACTGCTGCGGGACTTGCGGATTTCCACCACGTCGCCCCCCTGCAGCGGCATGCCAACCTGGCCGTCGGCGGTAAAGGCCACGTCTTCATCCTGAAACTTGACTTCGACCCGGATGATCGCCTCATCAGAAACAATAATCGGCCGGTTGGTCAGCATGTGGGGACAAATTGGTGAAATAACCAGACAGTGAAGCCCGGGATAGATGATCGGCCCGCCGGCCGCCAGGTTGTAGGCGGTAGAGCCAGTGGGACTCGAAATAATCAGACCGTCGGCCTTGAATGTGGTCAGGTAATCGCTGTCGACAGTGACTTCCATGTCGATGATGCGGGCAATCGCTCCCTTGTTGATGACCACGTCGTTGAGCACCCGGTAGCGGCCTACCTCCTGATTGCCGCGGCGCACCACAGCGTCAAGCATAATCCGGTTGGTGACGGTAAACTCCCCCTCGATCACCTTTTCCAGCATCGGGTAGAGTTCGTCCAAGGTTATTTCGGTGAGAAAACCGAGACTGCCGAGGTTGACACCGAGAATGGGAGTTCGCAGGTCACCGACCTTGCGGGCCACCGAAATGAGGGTACCGTCGCCGCCGAGCACAACGATCAGGTTAACCATGGCGGGAATCGAACCGCCAGGGTACCCCTGGCAATCCCCCATTCCGCTGGCCAGGTTCCGGTCAAGAAATACCTCGACGCCCCGCTCCTGCAGCCAGGTGGTTACCTCGCGAGCCACGAGAAGGGCATCGGGGCTGCTACGCTTGGCGAAAAGACCGATCCGCTTCATAAAAAGTCCCCTTTTCAACGAAAATCGAAAGATAACACAGACCCCGGGCAAAGTCCATTGCGGGCAAGGGTCACCGGCGGATCAACCAAACATTTCAGAATTGACCACGCATGCCTGTTTTTCTGGACCATCGACCTGCCTCTTTCCGATTTCTCAACCACTCCAACCTGTGCTAAAGTACCCCTTCGACACCCAATATCCCCCGAGCGACTATGGACCTTTTCGAACAGAGCACACGAAACTCCGCTGATGCCCCGCTGGCGGAGCGGTTACGGCCGCAAAACATTGACGAAATGGTCGGCCAGCAGCACCTGCTGGGCGAAGGCAAAGTCCTGCGCCGACTGATCGAGTCGGACCAGGTTGCCTCGGTGATCTTCTGGGGACCGCCCGGCACCGGCAAAACCACCCTGGCCCAGGTGATCGCCAACTCGACCAAAAGTCAGTTCGTTTTCTTTTCGGCAGTGCTGCAGGGGGTCAAGGACGTCCGCGAAATTGTCGCCAAAGCCAGAGAAGACAAGGCTTACCACGGCCGAAAGACACTGCTCTTCGTCGATGAGATCCACCGTTTCAACAAGGCCCAGCAGGACGCCTTTCTGCCCTACGTCGAGCGCGGCGACATCATCCTCATCGGCGCCACCACGGAGAATCCATCTTTCGAGATCAACTCGGCGCTCATCTCCCGCTCGCGGGTCTTCGTCCTCAACCGAATCGAACCGGACGACATAAAGATCCTGCTCGAGCGGGCCCTGACAGACCCGCGCGGGCTGGGCCGGCGCAACCTCAGCCTCGCCGACGACGCCTGCGAGTTTCTCGCCGAACAGGCCGACGGCGACGCCCGCATCGCCCTGAACACCCTCGAAGTCGCCGCCGCCGGCGCCTCAGGGACGATCACCCTCGATGCGGCACAGGACGCGCTACAGAAAAAAGCCCTGCTCTACGACAAGGGGGCCGAAGAACACTACAACGTCATCTCCGCCTTCATCAAGAGCATGCGCGGCTCCGACCCCGATGGCGCTCTCTACTGGCTGGCGCGGATGCTGGAAGCGGGCGAAGACCCGCTGTTCATCGTCCG
>JAQYWA010000293.1 GCA_030145265.1 Desulfuromonas sp.
AGCTCGCTGACCTTGACCTGCTCTTCGACCCGTACCGTGTCGACCTTGAAGTAGCTCGAATCGAACAACAGCTGGGCCATCAACCCGCCGCCACTGATGATCAGCACCAGCGAGACCATGCAGACCAGCGTACGCAGCACCCGGTGGAAAAGCTTCTTCCAGTCCCGCGGCTGCTTCTTGCGCCGGTTCCCTCTGACTTTGCTGGCTTTCGGCGCCTTCAGATCCTGCATGCCGCCCCTTCACACCTGCCGCTATTCAAAATTCTGCGTTCCCCGCTTCGGCTTTGCACGTCTTACGACTTGCGCAGACCGACCCCATCGAGAATCCTCAGCACCAGTTCGGTGAACGAGATCCCGGCATGCCGAGCCGCTTTGGGCAACAGGCTGGTTTCGGTCATCCCCGGGATAGTGTTGACCTCGAGGCAGTAAAATTCCCGTTCCCGGACCATGAAATCAATACGCGCCGCGCCGTCGCACCCCAGCGCCCGGTAGGCTTCCACCGCCACCTGCTGCAGCCGCTGCTGCAGGGCCCCTTCGAGGGGCGCCGGCAACAGGTATTCGGTCTGTCCCGCCGTGTACTTGGCATGGTAATCATAAAAGCCGCCCTTGGGGACCACCTGGATAATCGGCAGCGGCTCGCCAGCCAACACCCCGACGGTAACCTCGGCGCCCTGGATAAAATCCTCGATCAGGATCAATTCATCGTGCTCAAGAGCCGCGCCTATGCCAACGGCCAGCTCTTCCCGACTGCGAACGATGCTGATGCCGATGGTCGAGCCCTCCCGCGCCGGCTTGACCACCAGTGGAAAATGCCGACAGCCGTCAAGCAATCGATCGAGATCCTCGCCCCTTCTAAACACCTTGAAAGCAGGTGTTGGCAGTTCGTGATGGAGCAGGATCTTTTTGGTCGTCACCTTGTCCATGGCCATGCTCGACGACATCACCCCGCTGCCGGTATAGGGAACGCCAAGCATCTCCAGCAGCCCCTGCACGGTGCCGTCTTCACCGAACCGCCCATGCAGGGCGATGAATGCCACTTCGATCCCTTCAGTCGCCAGGCGATTGGCCAGATCGCGGCCAGCATCGATGGAAACGGCCAGAAAACCGGCTTCAAGAAGAGCGCCTAGCACCGCCTTGCCGGTACGCAGGGAGACCTCGCGCTCGGCCGACATGCCCCCCATGAGAACCCCGATTTTCTTCTTTTTCAGCTCCTGCCTTGTCATAACCATCCCTTATTCTTTTTCTCTAGCTGACCGGATCTACGCCGACAATCCGCACTTCCGGTTCAAGTTCGATTCCGCTGGCGACCCGAACCTTCCCGCGAATCCGCTCGATCAGCTCGAGGATATCCTGCGCCTTGGCCTGTCCGCCGTTAACGATGAAGTTAGCGTGCTGCTCAGCGACCTGCGCCCCGCCAATCACCGCCCCGCGCATGCCGGCCGCCTCGATGAGCTTCCAGGCCGATTGCCCAGGCGGGTTCTTGAACACCGATCCGGCGTTGGGTCCGCCGACCCGTTGCGAGCTGCGACGCTGGGACAATCGCTGCTGCACGGCCACGGCCAGCTCGGCGACATCACCGCGCCGAAACTGCATGACCGCCGATATCAGGATTCGATCCCGGTTCAATGCCGAGTGCCGATAGGCGAACTGCAACTGATCCTTCGTCCAGGTCTCCGCTCCCGCCGGCCCGGCCAGCACCGCCGATTCGATCACATCAGCCAGTTGCTGCCCGCCGGCCCCGGCGTTCATCACCACTGAGCCGCCAACGGTTCCGGGAATCCCGGCCAATGCTTCCAATCCGGCCAGTCCACACGCCGTGGTCTCGCGGATCAGGGTCATCAGCGGCAGCCCGCCGCCAGCCGTCACCCGCCCCGTCGCTTCGATATCGAGCTGACGAAAATATTTCAGATGAAGCACCGCCCCGCGGATGCCGCCATCCCTGACCAGCAGGTTGCTGCCGGCACCGACCACCATCCACGGCACCCCCGCCGCCTTCAGCATATCCAACGCCCGCTGCAGGTCGTCCGGGTCAGCCGGCTCGATAAACAGGTCAGCCGGCCCGCCCACCCGCCAGGTGGTATGCCGCGACATTGACTCATCGGCCAGCACCGTGCCAGCCAAAACTTCGCGCAGGTTGTTAAAGATCGTGGCGATCGTCCTAGCCCTCTTCCTTAAGGAGCCGGATCAGGCTTTCACCAACCTTCCACACATCGCCGGCCCCCAAGGTGATGACGATGTCCCCTTCCTTGACCGCCGCCATCAGATGCGCCACCATAACATCGCGGTCAGCGACGTAATGTGCATTCTTGTGGCCATGGCCGACGATCTCCCGGGTCAGACTTTCGGCGTCGACCCCGGGAATCGGTTCTTCTCCGGCCGGGTAGATATCGGTCACCAGCAGATAGTCGGACTGATAGAAGGCGGTGGCAAAATCATCCATCAAGAACTTGGTGCGGCTGTAGCGATGCGGCTGAAACACCGCCACCACCCGCCGCTGCCAACCGGCGCGAGCCGCCGCCAGGGTCGCCTTGATCTCAGCCGGATGATGACCGTAGTCGTCAACCACCATGATCCCGCCCTCGTCGTACTTAACCTGAAACCGGCGCTGCACGCCGCCGAAATCCTTGAACCCTTCGGCAATAACCGGAAAGCTCAGACCAAGTTCCATGGACACCACCACCGCTGACAGGGCGTTCAGCACGTTGTGCCGTCCCGGCATGCGAAAGGAGATCCGCCCCAGGTTCTCTTCCCGGAAGATCACATCGAAGGAGGTGCTCCCCTCGGCATGTTCAATGTTCACTGCCTGATAATCGGCTTGGTTCTGCAGCCCGTAGGTAATGAAACGCTTCTTTACCCGCGGGATAATTTCCTGGATATTGGCATCATCGAGACAGAGGACCGCCAGCCCGTAAAACGGCACCTTGTTAATGAAGTCGACAAAGGTGTCCTTGATCTGGTCGAGACCGCTGTAGTAGTCGAGGTGGTCGGCGTCGATATTGGTAACCACGGCGATGGTCGGCGACAGGTGCATGAACGAACCATCGGATTCATCGGCCTCGGCGACCAGGAACTTTCCCTGTCCCAGCTTGGCGTTGGAGCCGAGGGAATTGAGTTTGCCGCCGATCACCGCAGTCGGATCGATGCCACCGTGGGACAGCACCGTCGCCACCATACTGGTGGTGGTGGTCTTGCCGTGGGTGCCGGCCACCGCGAT
>JAQYWA010000294.1 GCA_030145265.1 Desulfuromonas sp.
ACCGCCGAAGCGACGGATGACGACTTCATTTTCGCTGAAGAGGACGAGGAGGCTGTGCCCTCAGGCTCGCTCGAAGACTCCTCTCTTACCGATGAAGATATCTTTGGCGAAGTTGCCGCGCTGGCCGAACCTGAGATGGTGATCCCTGAACCTGAGATGGTGATCCCTGAACCTGAGACGGTGATCCCTGCGGCGGCCCAGGCGGCAGCGGCTGAGACCAGGGTGCAGGCGCTCAGCGACGAAGAGCTTGAGGCGATTGTCGAGAAAGTTGCTGGTGCTGTGATAGAACGGCTGGCCGGGACTATTTTAGAGAAAATTGCCTGGGAAGTGGTGCCTGACTTGGCCGAAACCCTGATCAAGGAAGAAATCCGCCAGATCAAAGAGGATGTCAGGTAACTCGAATATTGAAAAGCGCGGCAATACCGGTTGTCGCCTATTGACGGATGAAATGGGGATTGATAAAATCCCCATTTCTTTTTGTATATATTCATAACATTAGCCGCCTTCTGGCGGAAATAAATTTTTACGCAGGAAGGACGAGCCGTCCATGGAACCAAAGCTGGCCAAGGGATACGAACCGCAGGACGTCGAGAAAAAATGGTACCAGGCCTGGGAAAACCAGGGGTGCTTTCACGCCGACGAGAATTCGCCCAACCCTCATTATTCCATTGTCATCCCGCCGCCCAACGTGACCGGCGTGCTGCATATGGGACATGCGCTGAACAACACCATTCAGGATATCCTGGTGCGCTGGAAACGCATGTGTGGCAACGAAGTGCTCTGGATGCCGGGGACCGACCATGCTGGAATCGCTACCCAGAACGTGGTGGAAAAGCAGTTGGCCGCCGAAGGGCAGGACCGGCATGACCTGGGGCGCGAGGCTTTTGTCGAGCGGGTCTGGCAATGGCGGTCCGAGTCGGGCGGGCAGATCATCAACCAACTCAAGCACCTCGGTGCGTCCTGTGACTGGGAACGCGAGCGGTTCACTATGGACGAGGGACTGTCCGTTGCGGTTCGCGAGGTCTTCGTCGGCCTTTACGAGGACGGTTTGATCTACCGGGACAACCGCTTGATCAACTGGTGTCCGCGCTGTCACACGGCCCTGTCCGATCTGGAAGTGGAGCATGAAGATAAAAAGGGGAACCTCTGGCACCTGCGTTATCCGGTGAAGGGAACCGACCGCTGTCTGATTGTGGCCACGACCCGTCCCGAAACGATGCTCGGCGACACGGCGGTGGCTGTTCACCCCGGAGATGAACGCTACACCGACCTGATCGGCAAAAGCATCCTTCTGCCGCTTGTGAACCGGGAAATCCCCATCATCGCCGATGACTATGTTGATAAAGAATTTGGCAGCGGCGCAGTGAAGATCACCCCGGCTCATGACTTCAACGACTTCGAGATGGGCAAGCGTCACGATCTCGAGTTTATCAACATTCTCGATGAGTCGGGAAATGTCAACGAAAATGGCGGCGCGTACAGCGGCATGGAGCGCTACGAGGCCCGCAAGAAGGTGGTTGCTGATCTCGAGGCCCAGGGGCTGCTCGAGAAGATCGAGGAGCACGGCAACGCGGTCGGCGAGTGCTACCGCTGCAGAACGGTTATCGAGCCGTACATGAGTAAGCAGTGGTACGTCAATGTCGGCCCGCTGGCAGAGAAAGCCATTGAGGCGGTCAAGGACGGCCGTACCCGGATCATTCCAGAACAGTGGGAAAAAACCTACTTTGAGTGGATGTACAACATCAAGGACTGGTGCATCAGTCGACAGATCTGGTGGGGACACCGCATTCCCGCCTGGTACTGCAATTCCTGTGATCAGATCACCGTCTCCCGCGAAGACGCCAGTGTCTGCGTCCACTGCGGCAGCACCGATCTTCGCCAGGAAACCGACGTGCTCGACACCTGGTTCTCCTCGGCCCTCTGGCCCTTTTCGACCATGGGCTGGCCGGAGAAGACCGAGACGCTGAAGAAGTTCTACCCCACCTCGTGCCTGGTTACCGGCTTCGACATCCTCTTCTTCTGGGTGGCCCGGATGATGATGATGGGGCTCAAATTCATGGGCGACGTGCCGTTTCGCGAAGTCTACATTCATGCCCTGGTGCGCGACGCCCAGGGGCAGAAAATGAGCAAGTCAAAGGGCAACGTCATCGATCCGCTGACCGTCATCGAAGAGTATGGCACCGACGCTTTTCGTTTCACCCTGGCCGCCTTTGCCGCCATGGGGCGCGACATCAAGCTCTCCACCGACCGTATTGCCGGCTACCGTAATTTTGCCAACAAGCTCTGGAATGCCAGCCGCTTCACCCTGATGAACCTCGAGGGGTTCGATCCGGCGCAGATCGATCTCGATCGGCTCGAGCTGTCGCTGGCTGACAAGTGGATTCTCAGCCGGCTGTCGGAGGCCTCCCGCGATGCCAATCAGGCGCTGAAGGAATACAAGTTCAACGAGGTGGCCAGCGTTCTCTACGTCTTTACCTGGAACAGCTTCTGCGACTGGTATATCGAGCTGGTCAAGGATGATCTGTACGGTTCCGATCCCGCGGTCAAACTGCGGGCCCAGAGCGTGCTGTATATGGTGCTCGAATCGCTGCTGCGACTGATGCATCCCCTGATGCCTTTTATCACTGAAGAGATCTGGCAGGCGCTGCCGGGCCAGCGCCCGGCCGCCTTCATCATCGATACGCCGTACCCGACTGGCGAGGGGGGGCTCCACGACCCGCGGGGCGTGGCCGGGATGGAATTGATCATGGATGTTATCAAAGGGATCAGAAATATTCGTGGTGAAATGGACGTGGCCCCGAGCAAACAGGTGGTGGCGGTGCTCGACTGCAAGAGCGAGGCGTCGTCGGCCATTCTGTGCGATGGGCAGGGCTATATAAAAACCCTGGCCCGGGTCAGCGAACTGGTCTTGGGTGTCGGGGTGGAACACCCCGAACCGGCCGCTACCCAGGTTGCCGGCGATGTCGAGATCCTGCTGCCGTTGGCAGGCTTGATCAACGTTGAAGAAGAAGAGAAGCGCCTGCTCAAAGAAATCGCCAAGGTCGAGAAAGATGTGGCCATGTTCAGCAAGAAGCTTTCAAATGAAAGTTTTGTCGCCAACGCGCCCCGTCATGTTCTCGAAAAAGATCGCGGCAAGCTGAAAGATGCCGAAGAAAAGATAGCTATTCTTCGGGAGAGTCTGAAAAGAATCCAGTCGCTGCGCTA